>NZ_JARWOP010000121.1 GCF_029868745.1 Nocardia wallacei
TGGCCGGGCTGTGTACCGCGATCGCGGGGGTGGGCGCGGCGGCCGGGGGGCCGGCCGCGGCGGCGATTACCGACGGCGTCTACTGCGCGCAATAGGTGTGCTACAACAGCACGCCGGAGACCCAGACGGTGACCGGCACGGTGGTGTGCCCGTGGATCGAGATGCCGGTCAGCTGGGCCATCCCACCGCAGAGCGCCGCCGCCGTGGACGCGGGCTGCCCGGACGGAATGCGTTCGGAGGCAGTCCGTCTCTGAGCGCGCGGCGTCGACCGGATCGATATCCGGCGGTGCTGTCCGGCGGCGAGGGCGGATTCGGGGTCAGCGCAGCAGATCGCGAACCAGCACCCGGGTGTCGGGCACGAACGGCCAGTCCGGGTCGCGGAGGCGGTCCCGCAGTTCGGCGTCGCTCCACCACCAGCCGTCGGCGATCTCCTCCGGTTGATGCCGGACGGGCCCGTCGTGGCGCAGTTCGTAGGCGAACAGGTGGCAGCGCATGGGCGCGCCCAGCCACTCGCGCGCTCCGCGCTGCCGATCTCGCGCCCGGCCGGATCGTAGACCGCGATGATCTCGCCCATGCCCGCCTCAGTACTCCCGGTCGAGTTCGGCGTAGGCGGCGAGAATCTGGGCCTGGGCGTCGCCGAGATAGTCGGCGAGCATGTCGGCCGCGGCCGCGGCGTCCCCGCCCGCGAGGGTGTCGAAGACCTCGTGGTTGCGGCGCAAGTAGGGCTCGTGGAAGGTGGTCGGGTCGGACACCACGTGGAAGATCAGGCGCAGTTCGTTCCACACGTTCGACATCAGCGCGTCGAGCAGGCGGCTGTCGTTGAGCGCGGTGACGGCGCGGTGGAACTCGACGTCCGCGGTACCGGCGCCGGTCCAATCCCCTTCCGCCGCACACCGATCCGCGCGCGCCAGCACGGCGGCCACCGGCCCGAGGTCGGCGCGAGTGCGCGGATGGTCGCGCAGGGCGGCGCATTCCACGATGCGGCGGCACTTGTAGACCTCGGCGACATCCTCGGCGCTCGGAATCCGCACGAACACACCGCGGTTGAGTTCGTGCACGACCAGCCGCTCCTCGATCAGCGTCCGGAACGCCTCCCGCAGCGTATTGCGCGAAACCTTCAGCGCCGCACAGATATCGGGCTCCGACAGCCGCGTACCGGGCCGGAACGCGCCGTCCAGGATGCCCTCGCGGACGATATCGGCGACCTGGGCGCTGCGGCTGGCGCGATCCAGCCGATCGCGGTGCGCGGCCAGGGCGGTGTAGCTCCCGGCGGGGGCCGACGTCATCGGGTGGGTCCTCCTCGTCCAGCGGCCGACTGTGCGAGACCGAGATTACCCGTCCGCCGGCGAATTCCGGAACGATCCGTTCGTGGTATTGCAGGATCGTTGAACGATTTCCTACGATAGAGATCTGAGCCACACCCTCCCGACTCCGAGGGGTCATCATGACGAACATGCCCACCGCTCCCACCGCCCGCCCGGGCGCCGGAGCCTTCGCCTGGTTCCGCAGCCTGAGCGGCGTCGGTAAGCGCGCCTTCTTCGGCGCGTTCGGCGGCTACGGACTGGACTCCTACGACTTCCAGGTGCTGCCGCTGTCGCTGGGGGCGATCGCCTCCTACTTCGCCATCGGCACCGGCCAATCCGGCCTGCTCACCACCGTCACCCTTGTGGTGTCGGCGGCGGGCGGCGCCCTGGCCGGCGTGCTCGCCGACCGGATCGGCCGGGTGCGCACACTTCAGCTCACCATCGCGGTGTACGCCCTGTTCACGGTGCTGTGCGGACTGGCCTGGAACTTCGAGTCGCTGTTGGTGTTCCGCGCGCTGCAGGGCCTGGGCTTCGGCGGGGAATGGGCGGCGGGGGCCATCCTGGTCGCCGAGTACGCCAAGCCCGAATACCGCGGCCGCGCGGTCGCCTTCGTGCAGAGCGCGTGGGCGGTCGGCTGGGGACTGGCCGTGTGCGTGTACACCGTCGTGTTCGAGGTGTTCGACGAGGCGGTGGCCTGGCGGGTGCTGTTCTTCACCGGCGCCCTGCCCGCGCTGCTGATCGTCTGGGTGCGGCGCAGCGTCACCGACGCCGAGGCGGTCACCGAGCGGCGCGAGCGGACGGTCGCGCCCGGTGGGTTCGGCGCGGTCTTCGGCCCGCGGCTGTTGCGCACCACGGTCTTCGCGTCGCTGCTCGCGACCGGTGTGCAGGGCGGCTACTACACGCTCGCGACCTGGCTGCCCACCTATCTGAAGAACAGCCGCGAACTGGATGTGGTCGGCACGGGCGGCTACCTGTTCTTCCTGATCGGCGGGGCGTTCGTCGGCTATGTCACCGGCGGGGTGCTCACCGACCGGCTCGGCCGCAAGCGCAACATCCAGCTGTTCGCGGTGCTGTCGGTGGTGTTCATGGTCGCCTACACCCGGATTCCCGCGGGCGCGAACACGCTCGTGCTGGTGCTGGGCGTCCCGCTGGGTTTCTCGACCTCGGCCATCTTCTCCGGCTTCGGGTCATACTTGGCGGAGCTGTACCCGACCGAGTCCCGCGGCACGGGCCAGGGCTTCACCTACAACTTCGGCCGCGGCGTGGGCGCGGTGTTCCCGACGGTGGTCGGCTACCTGGCCTCGACGACGCTCGGACTGGCCGGTGCCATGCTGTTCGGAGCGCTCGGTTACGCGCTGGCGGTCCTGGCCCTGTTCGGACTGCCGGAGACCCGCGGCCGGGAACTGTTGTGACACAACCGATCCGAGGCGGGTGAGGATGATGACCGATCTGAACAGCGATCTGGGCGAGGGCTTCGGCGCCTGGTCGATGGGTGACGACGCGGCCCTGCTGGACATCGTCACCAGCGCCAACATCGCCTGCGGCTTCCACGCGGGCGATCCGGCGATCATGCGGCGCACCTGCGAGCTGGCCGTGGCCCGCGGGGTGCGGATCGGCGCGCACATCTCCTACCGGGATCTGGCCGGGTTCGGGCGGCGAGCGATGGCGGTCCCGCCGGACGAGCTGGCCGACGAATGCCTGTACCAGATCGGCGCGCTGGACGCGTTCGCGCGGGCCGCGGGCGACCGGGTCCGCTACGTCAAGCCGCACGGCGCGCTGTACCACGCGGCGTCGGCCGAGCGGGAGGTCGCCGACGCGGTGGTGCGGGCGCTCACCCGCTACGGCGGGCTCGGCCTGCTGGGCCTGCCCGGGTCGCAGCTGGCCGCGGCCGCCGCTGCGGCCGGAATCGCTTTCCACGCCGAGGGTTTCGCCGACCGGGCCTACACACCTTCCGGTACCTTGGTCGCGCGCGGCACCCCGGGCAGCGTGCTCGGCGAGGAAGCCGCACTGGCACAGGCGATCTCGATCGCGGTGCGCGGCGAGGCCCGCGATGTGGACGGCGCATCGGTGGCGGTCCCCGCCGCGAGCCTGTGCGTGCACGGTGACTCGCCCGGCGCGGTCGCGATGGCCCGATCCATCCGGGATGCGCTGGCCGCCAAGGGCATCGAGGTAGAGGCGTTCTCGTGAACGGACTGCACATCCGGCCCGCCGGCGACCGGGCGCTGCTGCTGATCCCCGCGCCGGGCACGCTGGCCGGGCTGGTGGACGAGCTGCGCCGCCACCCGGTCGAGGGTGTGCGCGACCACGTGCCCGCGGCCGAAACGGTGCTGGTCACCCTCGACCCGCGGGCGCGGGTGGAGGTGGTCGAGGCGCGGCTGCGGCAGCTGGCCGAGACGGTGGCGACGGGGGGCGCCGAACCCGCCGACGATCTCGAGCCGGTGCTCGTCCCCGTCCGCTACGACGGCGCCGATCTGGCGGAAACCGCTGGGCTGCTGGGTGTTTCGGAGGACGAGCTGATCGCCCGGCACACCGGCGCGGTGTGGCGGTGCGCGTTTCTCGGATTCGCTCCCGGATTCGGATACCTGGAGTCGGCGGAGTCGGGTCTCTCGGTGCCGCGCCGAGACCGTTCCCGCACGGCCGTGCCCGCCGGGTCGGTCGCGCTCGCCGGGGGCTACAGCGCCGTCTATCCGCGCAGGACGCCCGGCGGCTGGCGCCTCATCGGCGCCACCGACGTGCGGATGTGGGATCCGCGGCGACCGGAACCGGCGCTGCTGCGCCCCGGCGCGCGCGTCCGATTCGTTCGGGAGGACGCGTGAAAGACACTGTGGCAGTGCCGATCCGGCGTCGCAGCGCGGTGAGCGGTGCGGCCCTGCGGGTAATCGCGCCGGGGCCGCTGAGCACGATTCAGGACCTCGGCCGCCCGGGCTGGTTCCATGCCGGGGTGGGGGTGTCGGGCGCGGCGGACCGGCGATCGTTCGCGCTGGCGAACCGGCTGGTCGGCAACCCGGAGTCGGCGGCGGCGATCGAATGCGCGCTCGGCGGGCTGCGGGTGGAGTTCCCCGAGCCCGCAGTGGTCGCGGTGACGGGTGCGCCCGCGCCGCTGACCGTCGACGGCCGACCGGAGGCGCACGCGTCGGTGCTGTTCCTGGCGGAGGGGCAGCGGCTGGAGCTGGGTATCGCCACGGCCGGGCTGCGGTGCTACGTGGCGGTGCGCGGCGGTCTCGAGGTGCCGCCGGTGCTCGGGTCGCGCAGCCGCGACACGCTGGCCGGTCTGGGCCCGGAGCCGCTGGCCGCCGGTGATGTGCTGCCGGTCGGCCCGCCGCCGCGGGACTGGCCGTCGGTCGAGGTGGCGCCGGTCGCCCCGATGACCACCGGTCCGGTCACCGCGCGGGTGCGGCTCGGCCCCCGCGACGACTGGTTCCGCCGCCCCGCGGATCTGTTCGCGGGGTGGTGGCAGGTCTCCAGCGATACCGACCGGGTCGGCGTGCGGCTCGACCGCGCCGGTGGCCCGCCGCTGACCCGCGCCGACACCGCCGAACTGCCGACGGAGGGCATGCCGCTGGGCGCGATCCAGGTCCCGCCCTCGGGGCAGCCGGTGGTGTTCCTCGCCGACCACCCCATCACCGGCGGCTACCCGGTGGTGGGCACGGTGATCGACGCCGATGTGGACCTGCTGGCGCAGGTGCGGCCGGGGCAGCGGGTGCGGCTGCGGCCGTGGACACCGTAGCCGGTGCCCGAATGTGGTTGCGGGACAAGACCGTGCCGGGTGCCCGATCCCGATCCGGCGCGCGGGCGCGGCGGCGGGCGTAGCCTGTGCCGCAGGGATCGTCGAGAGGGGTAGTCATGCCGTTTCCGCACGCGCTCGCGAAATTCAACCGGCGGGTCACCAACCGGATCGCGGGCCTGGTCGCCGGGCGCGCGCCCGGGCTGGCCGTCGTCGTGCATCGCGGGCGGAGTTCGGGGCGGCAGTACCGAACCCCGGTCACCGTGTTCTCGCAGGACGGCGTCTACCGCGTCGCGCTCACCTACGGCCGCGAGGTGGACTGGCTGAAGAACATCCTGGCCGCGGGGGAGTTCGAGCTGGAGATCAACGGCCGCACCGAGACCGTGCGCGCTCCGGTGGTGCGGCACGACCCGAAGGTGAGCTGGGCGCCGACGGGTGTCCGGCAGGCGCTCAGCGCGCTCGGGGCCGAATTCTATGTCGAGGCGCCGCGCGCCTGACCGCGCCGTGGCGGAGTTACGGGTTCGCCCGGTCCGCCTGGCAGACGAGGTCGGTGGCCGGTAGCACGCCGGTGATGTAGTAGGTGTTGACGGCGTCACCGAGGCAGCTGCTCAGGTCCGGCCGGAAGGTCATGTGAATGCGGACGTCCCGCAGCGTGGCCAGCCGGGACGCGGTCAGGTCGCCGTGCAGCCGGACGCCGTGCGCGTACGGGGTGCGGGGGTCGCCGGTGGCCTGCAGGATCAGCGCGGGCACCGCGTTGCGCACCCTGGTCGCGGGTTCGGCGGGACGGGGCCAGAACGCGCACGGCTGAATATTGTTGGCCATTGCGCCGAACACCGGCTGCGTCGCGCGGGTGGATTCGATGCCCTCCCAATACCATCCGGGATCCGTGGGTGCGGGGGCGTCACCGCAGGCGATGAAGGCCAGTTCGGAATTCTCGCCCTCGCGCAGCGCGGACAGCACCGCCGCCAGCCGCGGGCCGCGGGCGGCGGCGGGCGGACCCGTTGCGGCGTCGGCGATCTCGCGCACCGTGTCGGCGAGTGCCTCGTTCGAACGGAAGCTGTTGAGCAGGTTGTGCAGGATGAACGGCAGCCAATGGTCATCGATGCGGAAGTTGTCGAGGACGATCGGTTGCCGGGCCGCGGTCGCGAGCAGGTCCTCGACGGTCGCTCGGACCAGTTGCGGGGAGTTCCCGAGCCGGTACACGTCGTCGCGAGTGGCGGCCCACGCCGTCCAGTCGTCGAGCGCGGCTTCGTCGGCGGGGCCCCAATCCTGTACCAGCCCCGCCCAATACCGGCCGGGATCGATAGCGCTGTCGAGCACGACGCGATCGCTGTGCTGCGGGAACAGCTGGGTGTAGACCGCGCCGAGATAGGTGCCGTAGGAGACGCCGAAATAGCTGATGGCCCGCTCGCCGAGCGCGGCCCGCAGGACGTCCATGTCCCGGGCGGTGTTGCGAGTGGTGAGCTGCCGGGCCCTCTCGGGATCGCCGGTCACGCAGTCCGCGGCCATGGCCGCCGCGACGCCGGTGTCGTGCAGGAAACCCGCGAGAGTCGCGCCGGCCGAACGCACCATCTCGCCGACCGGCCAGCCGCACGGACGTCCGCCGTCGGAGCGGCCCACGCCGCGCGGATCCATCCCGATCAGGTCGAAACTCGCCCGCACGTCCGGGCTGAGCACGTCGCCGAGCAGGCCCACCGAATCCAGCCCGGCCGCCCCGGGCCCGCCGGGATTCGACACCAGCACGCCGCGGCGCCGGTCCGGATCGGTGGCCGGGACGCGGGAGACGGCGATCGACAGTGTGCGCCCGAACGGCCGCGTGTAGTCCAGCGGCACCCGCACGGTCGCACACCGCGTCCCGGTCGCGTCGAGGTCCGCGCGCTCGCAGTCCCGCCAGGCCAAGCGCTGATGGTAGAACCAGTCCGGCGTGTCGAAACCCGGTGCGTACCCCGCACCCGGCACCGCTGCCAGGACCGCCACCACCGCAATGCCGACCACCCACCGAAACAGCCTCGCCGCCAACCACTTCGCCTCTCACCGCGGAAATCCGGCCGCCACCGTAGCCGGTCGCGGCGGGTACCGCCGAGGTTGGGAGCACAGGCTTTCCACCGGGGTACTGCTCAGCCGCGGGCGGCGGTGTGGACCAGATCGGTGAGTACATCGAGGAATTCGGAGACGACCGCTCGCGCGGCGGGTGTGTCCGGGAATCGCGTGCGCAGCCGCAGTCCGTCGTCGGTGCGGGCGAACCACAACTGGACGTCGTCGACGGGCATGGACCGGCCCAGCTGAGTGGCCTGGCGGGGCAGCGCACGCCCGAACTCGCTGCGGGAGCCGCCGGGCAGCAGCCGGTAGTCGGTGTAGGACACGCTGAACAGGCCGCGGCGATCCCGACGGAGCGCGGGCTCCATCGCCTCGAACACGGTGACGGCCGGTAGCCGCGCCAGCCGCTGCCCGGCGCGAATCGCCGCGACCGCACCGGGGATCGTCGTGGCGAGGTCGTCACCCGCCCGGATGCGAGCGGGCGCATTGGCCACCAGCCATCCGAAAGTATTGTGGTGGCGTGGTTCTCGCCGGGTGTGCACCGGGAACACCAGGTCGGTATGGCCGCCGCCGCCGAGTTTCGCCACGGTGTGGGCGACGGCCGCCAGCACGACCGCGAAGACCGAGTGGCCGCACTCGCGCGCGGTCCGGTGCAGCGCCGCGGCCGCGCCGGGCGTGAGGACCGTACGGACCTCGCTGCCCGGCTCGGCGGTCGCGCCCGCGGGCACACCGAGATCGAAAGGGAAGTGCGGCAGGTCGTTCCCGGCCGCACGGAGGAACTCGTGCCATTCCCGCAGCAGCGCCGCGCTGTCCGGCGGCGGATTCGCCGCCGCCTTGGTGCAGTAGGACAGGAAGCTGCCCGCCTCGGGCAGCCGCGCGACGGCGGCCGGGAGCGCGGCCGGACCGTCGTCGCAGGCGGTCCGATACAACTCGTCGAGTTCGGTGACGGCGAGCGTGATCGACCACGCGTCACAGACGGCATGGTCGAATCCGCAGACGATCGTGGATACTCCCGGGCGGCTGACCGCGCCGAGAAAGTACGGCGGAAACGTGAACGGCGCGCACGCCGCGTCGAGCCGCTCGCCGAGCAACCGGCGCAGCTCGTCCGCCGATTCCGAGCGCACCGGCGGACGGGGCTCGAGCCGAATGTCGTTGTCGGACACCAGCCGCAGCCCCGCTCCCGTCGCCGCCCGGGGTGCGGTGAAACAGCAGTGCAGCGCGTCGTGACGGGGCAGCCAGGCGGCGAAGGCGGCCCGCAGCGCGGCTTCGTCGATCGGACCCGGCACGTCGAAGGTGGCGGCGAGCCAGGCCGTCGGGGGTGTGGCGGACAGGTGCAGGAGCTGGTTCGAGGTGGGCGGAGTCGGATCGGGAACCGGGCCGGGCTCCGCCGAGACCGCCCACTCGAGCAGCGTGCCGGGTGGCACCGAGAGCCGGTCGAGGAACGCGAGCCGCATCAGGTCACCTCGGAACCCGGTGCGGCCGTGGCATATTCACCGGTGGCCGCGACCGTGCGGACCACCGCGCGCAGCCGCTCCAGATACGCGGTGACCGAGGCATGCGCCCGCGAGGTGTCCGGGAACATCACCGCCACGTGCACGCGATCGGCCTCCCGGTTGAACCACAGCGGCGACGGCTGGCCGATCCGGGAGGACGAGCCGAGCCCGCGGATGCCGTGCAGGCCGGGCATCGAGCGTTCCAGCAGATCTCCGGAGATCGGGCGCATATCCATGTAGGACACCCACGGCCAGTCCCGGACCTGCGGCAGCGCGCGCCCGGCGAGTTCGGCGGCGCGGGGGAGCGCGGCGAGCAGCGGAATACCGGTGAGCGGCTTGATCTCGTGCAGCGCGGCGCGGGCGCGCCCGGCGAGTTCGCCGAATCGCGCGGCCGGGCCGACATCGAACGCGACGGGCAGCAGGTTGACGAACCAGCCCTGGGTGAGCCGGAAACGCGGATCGGTGCGCGTGCCCAGCACGTTGAGGCCCAGGTAGCCGGTGCGCCCGGCGATTTCGAGTTCGGTCAGTGCGATCGCCGCGTACAGCCCGGCGGTGACCGCGCCGCCGGCCGCCGTGCACGCGGCGGCGAACTCGTCGCACTGCGCGCCGGTGAGCAGGTCGAACCGCAGGCCGGTGCTGTCGCCGAACTCGCCGGGCGCCAGACCGAGGTCCCAGGGCGTGGGCCGGATGCGGTCGGCGTTGTCGGCGAGCAGGCGGGCCAGGCGCTCCAGCTCCGGTGGCCGCGCGGCGATGGCGTCGTGTTCCTCCCGGGCGTACTCGGCGTAGTCGGTGGCCGAGGGCAGCGCGGGGGCGGTGCCCCCGGCGTGGGCGGTGTAGAGGTGGTGCAGTTCGGCGATGGCCGCGACGAGGGAGGTGCCGTCGGAGAAGGCGTGGTCGAGGCTGAGATACACGGTGAAGCCGTCGGTGCCGTGATCGATCGCGCCGCAGGCGAACGCGGGCCACACGGTCGGGTCCGGCGCCTGGAATCGGGCCGCGAGCCGGTCGCGCAGGGCTTCGCTCGATGCGTAGGAACCGTGGACCACCGTCTCCAGCGCCACGTCGCCGGGAGCCAGGACATGCCGGGTCAGGGTGGCCCCGGTGTCGTCGAACCGGCAGCGCAGACTGTCGTGCCGGCGCAGGAAATCGGCGCATGCCCGGCGCAGCGCCTCGCGATCGAGCGGTGCGGCGATGCTGAAGCACATCGACAATTCGGTCCGCACCTCGCGGGCGACGTCGGCCGGGTCCGATTCGCGACGCCGCCGCTGCCAGTATCGGATGTGGAACTCCTGGATGTAGGACGGCGGTATCGGCGCGGGCGGCGCCGCGGCCGCGGCGGTCACCGCGGCGGGAGTGGGCGCGAATTCGAGCAGTTCGCCGGGCTTGGGCAGCCAGTCGGTGAGGTGGATCATCTCCATGTCGATGCTCCTTGTCCGAGGGGGAGGGTGGTTGCGGCGGCGCGGTGCAGCGGCACGTGCCCGTCGCGGGAATAGCCGTCGAGCAGTCGGCGCAGCCGCAGCGCGTGGCGGTGCACCGCCCGGGTGGCCCGCGTGGTGCCGGGATAACGCATGTTGAGCGTCACCCCGGCGGGGGTGCGCAGGAACCAGTAGAAGAACTCGTCGGCCGAGCGGGTGCGGCTACGCAGCCAGCGGGTATCGGATTCGAGCCAGCGATCCGCGCCGTACATCGCGCGAATATCCATGTAGGACACCATGAATGACACCCGCGGGCGCACGTCCAGGAGTTCGCACACCCGTCCGAAGGGCACCGTGGCCGCGCCGCGCACCCGGCGCAGCTCGGTACCGGACCGGACCACCAGGTCGGCGAGAGTGCCTGCGTCGCAGTCGATCCGGTACGGCGCCAGGCCGACGAACCAGCCGAGGGTGTCCGCCCACCGGGGCTCGTCGCGGGTGTGCATGGGCACGACGGTGCGGAATTCGCGGGCGCCGGTCAGTTCGGCGTGCGCGGCGGCGAAGGCGGCCGTCAGCACCGCGGCCAGCCCTTGGCCCTGTTCGCGGGCGGTGGCGGCGGCGCGATCGGCCGCCGCGGCGTCGAGGACCTCGATCGCGAGGGTGCGCTGCGGCGCGGCGCTTGCCACATCCGCCGCGGCACCGGCCCTGTCCGGCCGCGCCGCCGTCGGGTGCCGCAGGTCCGTCACCGGTCGTGTGGCGGCCTCGGCGAGTTCGCCCGGTGTCGGCACGTAATCAGCTGCGCCGGTGAGGAATTCGCGCCAGAGTGTCACGGCCGGGTGGTCCGCGTCGGCTGCCTCCGCGCGTTCCCGCTCCAGGTGACAGAAATCGAGATAACTGGCCGTCGGCGGGAGTTCGGCCCGGTGCCCGGTGCGGGCGGCGTCGTAGCGGGCGCGCAGCTCGCCGCCGATCGAGGTCGTCGAGTATCCGTCCATCATCGCGTGGTCCGCGGCCACGATCGCGGTGAACGAGTCGCCGTGGTCGATCGTCACGCACAGGTGCGACGGCCAGTCCAGCGGCGAGGTGCGGTCGTCGAGCAACTGGTGCACGAGGCGGTAGGCCGACATCGCCGAGGCGGGCCGCCCCGCATCGCCCGCCCGGATCACGGCGCGTCCCGGCGGCAGGGTGTAGCGCGCGGCCCGCCCGCCCTCCACCGCGACGTGACTGCGCAACACCTCGTGCCGGTCGACCCAGGCCGCCAGGGCGGCGGTCCAGGCTCGGGCGTCCAGAGGGCCGTCGATCCGCAGCGCCTGACCGAGCCAGCAGTGCCGCCGGGTGCGAATCCGATTGTGCTCGAGCGCCTCTCGCAGATGTTGCTGATGGTTGTAGGACACCGCGCGGGCATCGCGGGGCCAGTCGGCCCAGTGCATGTCCGCGGTGGCCAGCCATTCCGTCACCCGACCGGCGCGCAGGGGATAATCGGCCAGTTCGATGAATTCCATGAACATCCCTCATCTGATGTGTCAGAAAATTTCGAACGGAAGTTGTTTTCCGGTTCGTCGCGGGAAATACCGGCACGCGCGTCATGGCGTGCTCCGATTGTTGGAAAATCCCGGTGACCTCGTCGTTCGCCGGAATGCGGATGACTCTAGGACATTCGCCCAGTGGAAGTGTCCGTGACGTCTGTCACCGTAAATAAACGACCGGACGAAAATGGCTGGTTATCTTCTGGCGAACTCCGGACATGCGACCATTGTTCTGCTGATATGACACGTCATGTACATGACTCGGAGTTGCACTCACGTGATTCCACGCCTGGCCGACAGACGGAATTCACGTGGCCTTCGCCGAATTTTTACGGCCGCCGGGCGACGGGCTAAGGCGCGAACGCGGCGGATTCGAGCTTGCGGGCGATCCGGGCGGCGGACAAGGTCATGGCATCGGTGGGGCGGTGCGGGTCGAGACCGGTCAGTTCATGGACCCGGGCCAGCCGATAGGTGACCGTATTGCGATGGATGTTCAGCTGCCGCGCGGTGGCGAGCTGATTGAAGCCGCTGTCGACGAACACCTCCAGCGTCTCGGCGAGCAGCGGCTGGGCGTCGAGCGGCGCGAGCACTGTCGCCAAACCCGGCCGGGCCGCGGCCCCGGCCGCCACCATGTACTCGAACTGCAAATTCTCCCGGCGGCACACCAACTCCGGCCGATCCAGGCAGCGGCCCAGTTCGGCGAGGGCACGGGCCTCCGTGAACACCGCCGGGACCGCGGCACGGCCGTGGGCGGCGCCGACCCCCACCCAGAACCGTGGCGAATGGCCGGCAGTGCGCGGTGGCAGGCGACCCGACAGCCGCGCGATCGCGGCCGAGCCGTCGTCTCCCGCCGGCAGCGGCACCAGTGCGGTCCAGCCGCCGCTGTCCAGGCGCAGGAACACACCCGGGATGGACTCGATGCAGTGCCGCAGATCGCTGGTGCCGGAACCGGGCCGACCGCCGGTGCCGAGCCGGAACACGGCCACCAGGAACGCGTCGGGCACCGCGATGACCGGCTCGTCGGCCCATTCCACCGGATCCCGGCCGGTGAGCAGCGCGTCGGCCAGGGTGCGACGGCGTTCGAGCAACTCCCAGCGCGGGTCGTGGGCCCGCCGGACACAGGCCGCCGCGATGCGTTCCACGACCAGCGTCACGTACCGCAACAGCGGCAGCGCGGCATCGGCGAGCAGCTCGCGTTCGGCGCCCGTCGTCGCCGCGCACAGCCGGTCGTAGATGAATTCCGCGCCCTCCCGGTAGCGGCCCAGCACCTCTTCCAGCGGCTCGCCGTCGCGGACGCGGCCCACGGCCAGCTCCACCAGCTCGCGGGTGGCCTCTTCGCCGGGCGCCCGGCCGCGTTGCAGGAAGTCGAAGAACAACTCGATGTTCAGGGTCGTGCCGCGTTCCCAGCCGGGCAGCACCAGCGAGCGCGGGATGCTGCGGTACGGCGGGATCGACTCGGAGAACTCTCGCATCAGCGCACCGGCCCGCAGGTAGAGGGCTTCGAGGGCGCGGTCCCGGGTCGGCGACTCCACGGCTTCCTCCGTCCGGGGTTACGTGGCGTACAGGGATTCGATGGTATCGGCATACGCTGCGGCGATGGGCTTGCGCCGCAGTTTGCCCGTCGGGGTGAGGCAGTCGCCGCCGGGCTGCCAGACCTCGGACAGCAGTGCGAACTTCTTGATCTGTTCCACCCGCGACAGCCTGGCGTTGGCCCCGGCCACGCCCGCCTCGATCGCGGCGCGGACCCGCGGATCCCGGGCGAGTGCGGCGATGTCGGTGTCGGGCAGGCCGTGGCGTGCGGCGAAGGCGGTGGCCAGCTCGGGATCCAGGCAGATCAGCGCCGTGTTGTACGGGCGGCCCTCGCCGATCACCGCGACGATTCCGGCCAGCGGGGTGTGCTCGGTGATCGCGTTCTCGATGGTGGTCGGCGACATGTTCTTGCCGGCCGCGTTGATGATGAGTTCCTTCTTGCGGTCGACGATCCGCAGGCACCCGTCGGGATCCAGTGCGCCGATGTCGCCGGTGTGCAGCCAGCCCGCGGCATCGAGGGCGGCGGCCGTGCTCTCGGGATCCTTGCGATAGCCGCGCATCACCAGCGCGCCGCGGATCAGCACCTCCCCGTCGTCTGCGAGCCGGATCTCGGCGCCGGGCAGCGGCGTGCCCACCGTGCCGATCCGGATGCGCTCGGGACGCGTCACGGTGGCGCCCGCGGTGCACTCGGTGAGGCCGTACCCTTCGCACAGCGGCAGGCCCAGTGCCAGGAAGAATTCGTGGGTGTCGCCGGGAATCCGGGCCGCACCCGTCACGGCGATGCGCACCTGGTCCAGACCGAGCCGGGCGCGGATGGTGGACAGCACGAGCCGGTCGGCCAGCCGAAAGTGCGCGCTGTCCCACGGCGACCGGTCGCGGCCGTCGGAGATGGCCCGCGCGCGGTCCCGGCCCACCTCGATCGCCCAGCGGGCCAGTGCGCGGCGGATCGCGCGGGGCTCGGCGGCGAGCCGGTCCTCCAGGGCCGCTTTGACTTTCACCCACACCCGCGGCACCCCCAGAAACACCGTCGGCCGGACATCGAGCAGCGCCTCGGCGACCTCCCGCAGTTCGGGCACCGTGGTGATCCGGGCGGCCTCCAGCAGGTTGAGGTAGTGCGCGAACCAGCGATTGGCCGCGTGCGCGTCGGGCAGATACGACACCACCCGGTCCTCGATGCCGCCGCCGCCGAATTCGTCGACGATGCGGGCGTTCTCGATGAAGTTGGTGTGGGTGAGTTCGACGCCCTTGGGTCGTCCGGTGGTGCCGGAGGTGTACACGATGGTCAGCAGGTCCTCGGGACCCACTGCGCGCCACGCGGATTCGAAGTCGAATTCGGGAGCGTCGGTGCGCTCGACCTCGCCGAGGCCGATGGTGCCCGGCGGCGTGCCGTCGACGCAGATCACGTGCTCCACCCGGTGGCCCGCGGCGGCCGCCTGCCGTACCGCGGTCAGCACCCGCGGCACGAACTGCTCCTCGCAGATCACCACGGCGTTCCCGGCATTGCCGAACTGGTAGGCCAGCAGGTCCGGCGGATTGGTGTTGTACACCGAGAACGGGGTGGCGCCGGTGTGCAGGACGGCGGTGTCGCACAGGTGGAACTCCGGGCGGTTGGTGAGCATCAGCGCCACCGTGCCGCCGCGCCCGACGCCCAGCGCGGCCAGCCCGGTGGCGAGGGCGCGCACGCGGGAGCCGTACTCACGCCACGTGATTCGCACCGCGCCGCCGCGACCGCGGACGGCGACCGCCTCGGGATAACGGGCGACATTGCGCTGGAACGCCTCGCACAGGGTGCGCGGGCGGGTCGCGTCGCCCGCCGCCGTCGATGAACTCACAACACACCTCTGGCTCGCGTAGGGCTCGCGGTCACGACGGCGACCGCGATGTCGATCTCCAGCACAGCGCGGACCCGGGCGGGCCGGTACCGGCAATCGGTGGCCCGTCCGCGGCGGGTTTTGTGCACTGTGCACGGGTGGTGTGCGGACGGAGCCGCGGCGGCTGCGTTCGTCCGGCGCGTGGCAGGGCGTCGCGAAACTCGCCGGGGCAACTTCCGGCCCGCGCTCGCCATCGCCATGTAATCTCTGGAATCCCATCGGGACCTCGACCGCACGGCCCGCGGTAGGTCACCTCGACCCCTCGCAGCGGCCCGTCTCTCGGCACCCCACTGTGGCGAAAGTTGTTGTGCCACAACGGTTTCACGTGAAACAAGATCGGGTACCGAGCGGGGTGGCGCGCGATACCCCGGATCGCCCCGACGTGACGATGACGACACCCGGTCGTAGTTCCGGCAATGCTCGAGCTACACTATGGGCCAGGGTGTGACTCACACCCGGCGTCGTAGATTGCTATCCCTACGCACCAGCGCCCAGCTGTGTGGCACCGGCTTTCCTTGCGGCGATACCGATATTGCCCATCGGCAATTTCGCCACCGAGTGCCCCGGCGCGGATCTTCATCACGCTGCGCGACGCGGGCACCCTTGTCCGAAAGACACTGCAATTCCTGTGAATTCATCGATGGTCCCGGGCGGATCGACCGCCCCCTCCTTCGCCGCGCTCGGCGTGCGTGACCCGCTGGTCCGGGCGCTGCACCGGGCCGGTATCACCGAACCGTTCCCGATCCAGGCGGACACCCTGCCCGACACCCTCGCCGGCCGCGACGTGCTCGGCCGGGGCAAGACCGGCAGTGGCAAGACCCTGGCCTTCGCGATCCCGACGGTCGCGCGGTTGGCCGGCGAACTCGCCGGGCGTCGCCGCCCGAACACCCCGCTCGGGCTGATCCTGGCCCCGACCAGGGAACTGGCGACCCAGATCGCCGCCGCGATGGAGCCGCTGACGGCGCCGTACTCGATGCGAGTGACCACCGTGTTCGGCGGTGTCCCGCAGAATCGGCAGGTGCGCGCGCTGCAGGCGGGTGTCGATATCGTCGTCGCCTGCCCCGGCCGGCTCGAGGATCTGATGCGGCAGCGGCTCATCGCCCTCGACGCCGTCGAGATCACCGTGATCGACGAGGCGGACCACATGGCCGACCTCGGCTTCCTGCCCTCTGTGACCCGCATTCTCGCCGCGACTCCGGCGGGCGGGCAGCGGCTGCTGTTCTCGGCGACCCTCGACAACGGGGTCGACAAGCTGGTCGCGCGGTTCCTGCCGAAGGCGGTGCTGCACTCGGTGGACGAGGCCAATTCGCCCGTCGCCGCGATGACCCACCACGTGTTCGAGGTGGGCAACCAGGATGTCAAGAAGGACCTCGTGCAGAAGCTGGCGTCCGGCACCGGCCGCCGAATCCTGTTCATGCGCACCAAACATCAGGCGCGCAGGCTCGCCAAGACCCTGACCGCCGCCGGTATCCCCGCGGTCGACCTGCACGGCAACCTCGCTCAGGCGGCGCGCGATCGTAACCTCGCGGTCTTCGCGTCGGGTGACGCCAGGGTCCTGGTCGCCACCGACGTGGCCGCCCGTGGCGTGCACGTCGACGACGTCGAACTTGTCGTGCACGTGGACCCGCCGGCGGAGCACAAGGCGTACCTGCATCGCTCGGGCCGCACCGCCCGCGCCGGAAGCGCCGGCGACGTGGTCACCATCGTGCTGCCCGAACAGCGCAAGGACATGGCGGCCCTGATGCGCAAGGCCACCATCTCCGTACAGCCGCAACGGGTTACGGCCGACTCGGCCGCCGTGGCCGGGCTGGTCGGCGCGGTCGCCCCCCTGGTCACCGCCGCGGCACCGCAGCAGGCCTCCGGCCAGCAGAGCGGACAAGGCGCGGGCCGCGGATCTCGCGGTGACAGTGGGCAGGGCCGCCGCCGCGGTCCCGCCACCTGGGAGCGCACCGCGGGTTCGGAGCAGCGTGGCCGCCGCGGCTCGTCACCGAGGGGTGACCGGCGCGCCGACGCGCAGGATGACAGCCGCGGCAACGGGCGACCGACCGGTCGCGGCACCGGCGCACCGGTAGCGGGGGAGAAGCGCGGCGCAGCCCGCAACGGCCGCAGTGCCGAGGCCCCCACCCGGGGCCGCGGCAACGCGGGCGCACCGTCCGACTACCGCCGCGGCGGCCCCACGTCGGACCACGGACGCAACGGCGATGTCTCGCAGCGGCATTCGGGCCGCCGGAGCGAGCACGCCACCGGGTCCGCTCCGGCCGGGAGCAGCCACGGCAGCCGTCGCCAGGCCCAGCCCAGCGGCAGCACCCCGCAAGCCCGCGCCACGACCCGGGGCACCGGCCGCGGCGCATCGCCCGCAGGCAGCACCGGCGGCCTCGCCGGATTCTCCCGCAGCAGCGGCGGCCCCCGCCGCCGTCGCGGCTGACACCACACGCCAGCCCTTCGCGGGGGGGGGGGGGGGGGGCGCCCGCGCGCCCCCGCGCGGGGGGGGGGGGGGGGGGG
>NZ_JARWOP010000122.1 GCF_029868745.1 Nocardia wallacei
CGGGTGTAGGCCTCGGTCTGCAGCAGGCCCGGAACCAGTTGCGCCTCAAAGGTTCTGATGGAGTGCGCGGCGTGCTCGAGGCCGATGTAGGTCTCGAACCATTGCGGTAGCAGGTCGCTGTAGCGGTGCCACCAGCCCGGCCGGTTGGCCGTCCGGACGAGTTCGAGGAAGGACTCGCGCTCCTCGGGGTCGTTGACGCCGTACAACGACAGCAGGTCGCGGATATCGCGTTCCTTGAAGCCGGTGCGGCCCAGTTCCAGGCGGCTGATCTTGGCGTGCGAGCCGCGAATATGTTCGCCCGCGGCCTCGCGGGTGATCCCGCACTGCTCACGGAGCTTGCGCAGCTGTCCGCCGACCGCGATGCGCAGAGCCGTCGGACCACGCTCGGCCACAAGCGAATCGACGCTGCCGACCCGAAACTTAACCGGATCCGGAATCATGCTGCTGCTCCGATGCTAGACGGTCGCCACCAAATGTTTATCATACCCGCGAGCCGGGCGTCTTCTCGAATACGCTGCGCTGCATGACCGAAGTTTCGGGGCGGGCGACGATCGGGCAGGCCGCCGGACGAGGGCAAGTCGTGGCGTGGGGGCTGTGGGACTGGGGCTCGTCCGCGTTCCAGGCCGTGATCCTGACCTTCGTGTTCTCGGTCTACCTCACCGACACCGTGGGCGACGACCTGCCCGGCGGGATCTCGGCGAGCTCCTGGCTCGGCTGGGCGTTGGGACTGTCCGGTCTGTTCGTCGCGGTCACCGCACCGGTCAGCGGGCAGTGGTTCGACGCCACCGCCCGCCGCCGACTCTCGCTCGCCGTGCTGACCGGGCTCACGATCATGGTGATGGCGGCGATGTTCTTCGTGCACGACGACCACCGCGAACTGTGGCTGGGTCTGCTGTTGCTCGGACTCGGTTCGGCCGCCTTCGAACTGGCCGGGGTGCCCTACAACGCGATGCTACGGCAGGTCTCCACCCCGGCGACGGTCGGCCGGGTGTCCGGATTCGGTTGGGCGATGGGGTATTTCGGCGGCATCCTGTTGCTGCTGATCTGCTATTTCGGGTTCATCGCCGGCGACGGCGACAACCGCGGGCTGCTGGACGTGCCCACGCAGGACGGGCTGAACATCCGGCTCGTCGCGGTGTTCGCGGCGGTCTGGTTCGCGGCCTTCGCGGTGCCGGTGCTGATGGCGATCCCCGAACTGCCGCGCACGACGGCCGATCCCGGGGCGGCGCGGGCCGGGTTCTTCGCGTCCTATCGCGTGCTGTGGCGCGACCTGCGCGACCTGTGGGCGGCCGATCGGCGCACGGTGGGGTTCCTGGTGGCGAGCGCGGTGTTCCGCGACGGGCTGGCCGGCGTGTTCACCTTCGGCGCGGTGCTGGCCGTGCGGGTGTACGGCATCGCCGACGACGATGTGCTGCTGTTCGGCATCGCCGCGAATGTGGTGGCCGCGCTCGGCGCGCTCGTCGCGGGCCGGTTCGACGACACCGTCGGGCCCAAGGCGGTCATCGTGGCGTCGCTGATCGCGATGCTGGTGTGTGGCGCGGCGCTGCTGGTCGTGTCGGGGCCGGTGCTGTTCTGGGTGTTCGGGCTGCTGCTCACCATCTTCGTCGGCCCCGCGCAGGCCGCGGCGCGCAGCTTCCTCGTCCGGCTCGCACCGCCGGGTCGCGAGGGTCAGATGTTCGGCCTCTACACCACCACCGGACGCGCGGTGTCGTTCCTGGCGCCGACGCTGTTCGGCCTGTTCGCCTGGGGCTTCGGCGCCGATCGCGCGGGCATCGTGGGACTGTTGCTGGTGCTGGGCATCGGGTTGGCGGCGTTGCTGCCCGTGCGCGCGCCCGAGCGGACGCCGTGACCAGCGTCACGATTATGCCCCGCGACCTGTCGAAATGGTTGTCCACCAGGCATTTACCCAGCTATCGAGTGCTGTCGGGCATCGGAAAACCGGATGCTCCGGCCGACGTCCGCCGGGAATACTGAGCGGCGACCGATGAGTTGAGCCGTCCATCCCCGTCCGATCTCATGTGGCACGGGATACGGCAGTCGAAGACTCGCCCGGGGCCACACAGTCCCCATTTCGAGCACGCCCCCGGAGGTACCCGATGTCCGCCGCCAGAACCGATCGCCCGAGCGGGCGGCGGACACCGCCAGTCATCAGATTACTGGTGCTCGCCACCTTCACGGTGATTCTCAACGAGACCATCATGATCAACGCGATCCCGCGGCTCATGAGCGATCTGCACGTCAGCGAGCGGTCGGCGCAGTGGGTGTCCACCGCGTTCATGCTCACCATGGCGGCGATCATCCCGGTCACCGGATGGTTCCTGCAGCGGGTCACCACCCGCCGCGCCTACGCCATCGCGATGGGTGTGTTCCTCGCGGGCACGGCGCTGTCGGCCGTCGCGCCGACGTTCGAGGTGCTGCTGCTCGGCCGGATCGTCCAGGCGGGCGGCACCGCGGTGATGATGCCGCTGCTGATGACCACGCTGATGACGGTGGTGCCCGAGCAGGATCGCGGTCGCGTCATGGGCAACGTCACCCTGGCCATCTCGGTGGCGCCCGCCATGGGCCCGGTCATCTCCGGGCTCGTCCTGCAGATCGCTTCGTGGCGTTGGCTTTTCGTGCTGGTGCTGCCGATCGCCGGCATCGTGACCTGGTTCGGCCTGCGGCAGCTGGAGAATGTCGGCGAACCGGAGACGGGCGCGATCGACTGGTTCAGCGTGGCGCTCTCGGCGCTCGGCTTCGGCGGACTCGTGTACGGCCTGAGCCGATTCGAGACCCACAATGTCGCGACCCCCGCGGTGATCGTCGTGGCCGGACTGGCCGTGATCGCGCTGTTCGTCCTGCGTCAGTTGCGGCTGCAGCGCACCGGTGCGCCGCTGCTGGACATGCGGGTGCTGCGATCGGGCACCTACGCCAAGGCGCTGACCCTGATGGCGGTGGCGTTCCTGGCCATGCTCGGCTCGATGATCCTGCTGCCGCTGTATCTGCAGAATCTGCGCGAACTCAGCCCGCTGCAGACCGGCCTGCTGGTGATGCCGGGCGGCCTGGCGATGGGCCTGCTCGGCCCGACCATCGGCCGGTTGTACGACCGGTTCGGCGGGCGGGTGCTGGTCATCCCCGGTTCGATCGGCGTCGCCGCCGCGCTGGCCGGCTTCACCCAGATCTCGCTGACCATGCCGTACTGGGCGCTGCTGGCGCTGCACATCCTGCTGATGGTGTCGCTGGCCGCGGCCTTCACCCCCGTGTTCACCCTGGGTCTGGGCGCCCTGCCCGCGCACCTCTACTCCCACGGCAGTTCCATGCTGGGCACGCTGCAGCAGGTCGCCGCGGCTCTGGGCACCGCCCTCGTCGTGACGATCATGTCGGCCCGCAGCACCGCCCTGGTGGCCGACGGCGCCGACCCCGTCACCGCCCACCTCGACGGCATGAAACTGGCCTTCGCCGTCTCCGCCGCCCTGGCCTTGATCGTGATAGTCATGGCGATTCTGCTCCCCAACCGCTCCACCAGTCCGGAGCAGCCGGACGAGGCGGAGTCCGAGGCGGAGTTGATCAACAGCTGATAGGGGAATTCACGGCCGAGCGGGGTTCGCCGCCCACGCTCGGCCGTTTCCCATATTTGGGGACTCGGCATAATCGGGGCAGACGTCGCACCGATCGGATCGACGGGCCAGTGCCGTGGCCCTCGCCCCGGCGCAGCTGTTGTACCGATTGCGGCGAGACCACTTGTCGAGGGGTGCGCAGTGACCAAGTACTACCAGTACGCGTCTTCGGACGGCAAGCTTACGAAGACGGACGAGCCCCCCAGGTCCGGCTACTTCACCGGCCAGGAGAGCCCCGGTGGCAAGGTCACCCTGTACCAGGCGAACCCCGACGACCCCGCACATCCGATACAGGTCAGAAGCTGGCCCTTCGACGAGTTCAAAGAAAACGGCATCGATTACCAGGCCGACGGTAAGGCCTTCCATATCAAATGGGAGGACAATACCTCCGTATACGACAGAGATGCGTCCGACGACCGGAACCTGCCGATGTCGTGGACGGACTTTCTCGGTAATCAGAACGATCCGAACCCCGGGGACAAGTTTTCGAATTTCAAGCTGGAGATTCCGGTGCCGCCGGGGAGCGCGGTATCGAATGATCTGAAAGTCGCCATCGGTGTGGCGAACGACGAGTTGCGGTATCTGATGTATCAGATGGGGACGGAGAGCAAGGAGAAGCCGTCGCTGCTGATCTCGCCGGAGAGCAATGATCAGAACGCGATGGACAAGAATTTGTCGGAGACGTTCATGAACACGATCGCGTCGGGACAGACCGCGGACGGGTACTTGTCGGCGATCACGTATCTGGAAGCGCTCGCGGACGAGTGGAACAGTAAAGATTCGCAGTACCTGCTGACCGAGCAGACGCTGGGTAATTTGAACGGCCGCTACTACAAGAGCATGTGGGACCGGATCCAAACGGTACGTGAGCACATGTTCGACAGCATGAAAGAAATCGAGGGCACCGAGACCACCTGGATCGCCGAGCAATTGGGGAAGCCCAAGGCCGACCGGGCCGCGGTCGTCAAGGACCTGGCCGACGACAAGCAGAACACGGCCGGGCTGGAAGCGATGCTGCGAGAGCCCGGGATCCAGCACGTGATCGAGGAACGGCCGCTGTACAACATGATTCGGCAAGCGGTCGTCGGCTGCCGCGACGACGTGGTCTCCTACGTGGACACCGTCGCCGACCTCCCCTTCGACACCGGCACACCCGCGCCCGCGCCCGCACCGGCGCCCGCGCCGTCACCGTCGCCCTCTCCGTCGCCCTCGCCGTCGCCCTCCCCGTCACCCTCGCCTTCGCCCGCACCATCGCCCGCGCCATCGCCGTCACCGGTTTACGCCCCCACGCCCACCCCCACGCCGACACCGACACCGACACCCACGCCGACACCCTCACCGACCGTGACGCCCGTATCCGACACCACCGGTAACGACGACTTCAGCAACCTGTTCAGCGACCTCGACCTGACAGGTGAGGACGGCAGTGCCCTCAGCGACGAGAGCGGCCTCGTCACCGCCGACGGTTCGCCCACCGGCGGTGTCACCACCGCGGCCAATACCACCGGCAACGGCGGCAACAACGCGGGCAGCGGCGGCGGTGACCCGCTCGGCGGACTCGGCAATATCGCGCCCCTGCTGATATCCGCGCTCTCCAGCGCACTCGGTGGCGCGGGCAACCTCCTCGGCGGCGACAAAGACAAAGAGGGCGACAAGCCCACCGAAGAGGACATCAAGGAACGCGAAAAGACCGCCTACGAAGCCGGCGTCCAGTCACAGCAGCAGACCGTCACCGCCCAGCAAGCCTCCTTCACCCAGCAAGGCACCGGCGCGACCGACCCCAATGCCGCCGCCACCCAACCCGCCGGCGTCACGGCACCCGCCGGTGCGACCGCTCCCACCGGCAACGGCGCCCCGCCCGGGGCCGTCACCGCACCCGCCGGCAACGGCACCCCACCGCCCCTCAACACCGCCAACGCCCAACCCGCACCCACGGTCGCCTCTCCGCCCCCCATCGCCACTGCGCAAGACCCCAGCGCCATCGAGCCACCGAAGGTCTGACGCGACACAGTCGCCGCGGGATAAAAGCCGAATGCCGATGGTCGTCCGGATCGACGACCATCGGCAGAGAGCGAAAATGTGGTTATCGCACCGTCGGCACATGCCGAACGGGATTGGCGGACTTACACTTCCGGCGCGCTGCCCCGGACTTGCGACCCGCCGTGGATATCCGTGGTCGAGAAGTTGCGCGAAGCCCCGTACGCGTTGTCACCGGTTGTCTCGTGACCCTCGGCCTTCGTATTCCAGCCGGTCTCGTGAGCGGTCCGGTACTGCCCGTCCGACCAGACGAGGTACGAGTGGGCGGCATACCCGTAGGCACCGTAGAACTTGTTGCGGTACTCGTCGTTGGTCTTGGCGCGCTCGCGACTCGCGGGTGCCACACCGTGGTTGTCACTGCCGCTTTGATGCAGATTGTCCGGGTCCTGATTGACGGGTCGCGCCATGCCGAGTGCCTCTTTCTTTCCGACCGAACTCTTTGCAGTGTCGCACGTCCCCAATCGTGGGAATGCGCGGTCAGTAGCTGCCGCCGAATTCCTGCTTCTCGGCGAGGCGGTACTGAGCCTCGGTGGGGAGGCCGAGCGCGTCGGCGAGGCTCCCGTTTCCGTACCGCTGGACCAACTCCGCGCGGCGGCCGACCCTGGCCTTCATATGAGCCAGCCGGGCGAGCCGGACTATCTCGGCGGCGAGCCAGCTGTCGGTGGATTCCCACACCTCGTCGTCGAGGTGCAGTCCGACCACGATGCCGTTGCGTTCACACGCGACACCCACCGAATAGTCGGGGTTGAAGACCTCGTAGACCTGATTCTGCGGCACGTGGTCGCTGTGGACCGCGGCATCGACGTCACCCGGCGTCGCCATTTCACTCCCCACGGCCTGCCCGGCGGGTTTCGGGCCACTCGGTCGCCCGCACCGCCAGCCGGTGCTGTCGCAGCGCGTCGATCGCGCTCTCCTGGATCGCACCCACGATCTCTGCGGCCAACTGTTGCCGAGTCATTATCTCGATCGTGCCCGGGGCGATGTACAGATCCGTGAGCCTGGCTTCGGCATCGACTTCCGGAATCACCCGCGAGGTCGGAGATGGCCGCCTGGCCCGGATCCGGTCGATCCGTTCCTGCATCTCATCGATCGTGTGGATGAATTCCTTGCTCGAACCGAGCGCAGCCACCGTCTCGGGATGCATCTCGACCATGATGGCCCCACTCTCCAGGACAGCTCACCGTCCGGCCGGTGACGTGTCGCCCTCTCGACAACAGAACCGTGAACCCGGCGCGGCAGGCGCGTCCAGCATGCCCGACTCGGCAGCCGACTGGTCCACGTGCCACCTCCAGGCAACAGACCTCATTATCCCCACTCCCCACAATTGGGAAGAAGGCGCGAAGGGGCCTGTTATACCACCGGGCCGGGCGGGTTCCCAGAGGAGGCAGCCTCGGTTTGCGCGCGGTACCGTTCTCTCAGTCGGTCAGCCCTTTCTTAGGTGGATGAATGGAAAAGGACCCCTCCGGGTGCGTCGTGCTGGTGCCCGCGCGGGATCACATCGACCCCGCATGTGAATACAACCTGCGGCGACTCGAGCATCTCGGATATACGGTGTGGCGCGTGTTCGGTGTTTCCGCCATCGATCAGGGACGCAATCGGCTCGCCACCAAAGCGCTGGCCAAGGGATTCGACGAATTGATGTGGATCGATTCGGATGTAAAATTCGAACCCGAATCCGTGGAAACGCTTCGATCACACGATCTTCCGATCGTGTGCGGCATCTACGCGAAGAAACATCCACGCTTCCAGCCTGCGTGCGGATTCCTGCCCGGAACCCGCAAGATTCATTTCGGAAAGCACGGCGGCCTGATGGAGATCAGGCACGCCGCCGGTGGATTCCTGTATACCAAACGCGAAGTATACGAGAAGATCGTCGTGCACGAGCAGCTTCCGATATGCCAGCGGAACAGCAGCCCACGCATCCCGTTCTTCCTGCCGATGGTGGTCGAACGGGAGGACGACACCTGGTATCTCGGCGAGGATTTCGCGTTCTGCGAGCGCGCCCGGCGTTCCGGATTCAGCATTTTCGCCGACACCAGGATCCGCCTGGAACACATCGGCAGATACAACTACTCATGGGACGACGCGAACCAGAGCTGGGAGCGGTACACCGGGTACACCATTCACCTGAACGGGAGTGAAGATCAAGATCCGCAATAGCGGCGTCAGATCTTCGGCGGTTCCGCGGCGCCGGGGCTTTGGGCGGCGGTGACGGGCGGCGGGGTGGCGGCCGCGGTGATGGCCGTGGGGTTGGGTTCGGGGTTCGCTGTGTCGTTCGGGTCGGCGATACCCGAGGGATGGCGGAATCCTTGGAAGGCGCCGTAGTTGCTGTCCTGCGGGTTCTGCGGGTCGAGCGGAATGAGTTGGCCGTTGTCGACGTAGCTGAGCGTGCCGTTGTCGACGACGATGAGGGCGCTGTGGTTGGACCATTGGACGATATCGCCGGTTTGGAGTTTGTTGAGATCGTTGACGATGGTCCAGCGGTGGTCACCGGTGGATTCGCCGGGAGTGCCGGCGTACGCGGCATTGGCGTCGACGGCCCCGCCGTGGAGTTGCCGGTTGAGGGCGTCGGCGACGGTGGTGGGGACCTGCTGGGTGACTCCGTCGCGGATGGGGAAGTCGACCATGGCGCCGGGCGCGTTGACCGGAGGCGGGTTGCCGTTGCCGGTGGGCGCGGTGACGGCGCCGGGCTGGGCCGCGCCGGCGGCGTTGGGGTCGGTGGCGGCGGGCTGGGCGTAGCCGGCCTGCTGGGCGGTGACGGTCTGCTGAGATTGCGCCCCGGCTTCGTAGGCGGCCCGCTCGCGCTCCTTGATCTCTTCTTCGCTCGGTTTGTCGTCGTCTTTGTCTTTGTTGCCGCCGAGCAGGTTTCCCGCGCCGCCGAGTCCGCTGGTGAGCATGGTCAGCAGCATGGGAAGGATGGAAGTGAGTCCGCCGAGGGCGTCACCGCCACCGCCGCCGCCTCCCGTGTTGCCACCGGTATTGCCGCCGGTGTTGCCCGCGGTGACGCCGCTGCCCGTGGGGAGACCGTTGCCGGTGGTGCCGTTGCCCGCGGTGACGAGTCCGCCGTCGGTGTCGGCGCCGATCGGATTGCCGTCCTCACCGGTCAGGTCTAGGTCGCTGAACAGGTTGCTGAAGTCCTCGTTACCGGTGTTGTCAGCGGGGGTCGGCGTCGGAGTCGGCGTGGGGGTGGGAGTCGGTGTCGGTGTGGGTGTGGGTGTAGGCGTCGGCACCGGGGTCGGCGAGGGAGACGGTGACGGGGAGGGCGAGGGAGACGGCGAGGGGGACGGTGACGGCGAGGGAGACGGCGCGGGCGCCGGTGCGGGGGCGGGTGCGGGTGTGCCGATGTCGAAGGGGAGGTCGGCGACGGTGTCCACGTAGGAGACCACGTCGTCGCGGCAACCCACGACCGCTTGCCGAATCATGTTGAACAACGGCCGTTCCTCGATCACGTGCTGAATCCCGGGCTCCCGCAGCGCTTCTTCCAGCCCGGCCTTGTCCCGCTTGCCCTCGGGCAGATCCTTGACGATCGCGGCGCGGTCGGCCTCGGGCTTCTCGAACTGCCCGTCGATCCAGGTGGTCTCGGTGCCGTCGAGTTCCCGCATGCTGTTGAACATGTGCTCACGTACCGTTTGGATCCGGTCCCACATGCTCTTGTAGTAGCGGCCGTTCAAATTACCCAGCGTCTGCTCGGTCAGCAGATACTGCGAATCTTTACTGTTCCACTCGTCCGCGAGCGCTTCCAGATACGTGATCGCCGACAAGTACCCGTCCGCGGTCTGTCCCGACGCGATCGTGTTCATGAACGTCTCCGACAAATTCTTGTCCATCGCGTTCTTGTCGTTCTCGGACGGCGAGAGCAGCAGCGACGGTTTCTCTCTGTTCTCCGTCCCCATCTGATACATCAGATACCGCAACTCGTCGTTCGCCACCGAAATGGCCGCTTTCAAATCATTCGACACCCCCGATCCCGGCGGAATCGGAATTTCCAGCTTGAAATCGGAAAACTTGTCCCCGGCCTTCGGGTCCTCCCGTTTACCGAGAAAGTCGGATTCGAGATGATGATTGACGAGTGCGGGAATCTTGTCGTCGTGTTGCAGAGCATCGACAAGAAGGGGATATTTCTCCTTGTCCCCGTCCGAGGCATCGTCGACCAGATCTTCTCGAATGCCCATCCCGAGGCTCTTGATGACCTCGGCCATCTGGCCCGGTGGCAGGTCGTTGAGATCCCTCAGGTAATCGCCGACCTTGTCGTCGTCGACGTCGCCGAACCACATGGCGTCATCCCAGTCGCCCCTGAGATCGCTGACCAGTTGGTCCTTGTTCCTGCCCATCAGGATCTCCTGCCCTCACCATTTGCTGCCGGGATGAGTGGATGCTCCACGATCTGGCCATACGTATACAACGCATCGCGCAGCGTCTGCTCGCCCGCCTCCTCAGCGGTAAGCAACAGTAGTTCGCCTGCGCGACGCTCGAACATCAAGGCGCGCAGGGCATCCGCGCCGGGTGGGGCCACCGGGGTCCCGACGGCAGATTCGGAAACATCAAGCCGCCGCGACCTCGATACGGCCGCCAGCATGCCGTCGGCGTCCCGAAGCTGCCCCCACCAGCTTGCCGGAATCTCGCGACCGGCACACAACGCTTCGAGGGTCCGGTGACGCAGGTCGTGGTACGCCGTCAGATCTCCGCCCGCATCGATCACCGCGGCCCGCACCCTCGCGTCCGCGTCTCGGGCGAGCTCGAGGCAGGTGGCCCGAACGTCCCCTTCGGACGCCTCCGCGGCACGGCGCAGCAACTCGTCGGACCCGGCGATCGTGAGCCGATCGACCAGGCCCACACCGGGCGACGCGAGGTCGACTCCGGACCTGAAGGCTTCCACCTGGTCCTCGACGAGAACCCGGCCGCCCAGACCCGCGCGGACCGTTGCCGGAATACGCCGGGACGACGCCAGTGCGCTGATCCGACCACGACCGCGACTCTCACCGAGCAGGCCGAATTCGACGAGCGCACGAGAGGGATCGGCAACGCCCTCCAACGGATCGATGAGTTCGTCGGCCGGCTTCCGGCGAATCACCGGCCAGCGCCACAGGGTGGTGACCTCCACCGGCAGGAACAGTCCCGGCGGCAACCAACCGCGCCCCTCCGTGGTGTTCAGCAGCACCAAGGCGCCCGTCGAGGTTCTGAGTATCGCCACCGCCCACTCCAGGCCGGCCGCCGAGGCGGGCGCGTCGGCAAGGATCGCGGCAACCAGAGTGCGGGCGAGATGCAGGTCACCGTCGTCGGATTCCCCGACGAAGAAAGGCGGAGGAACCGATCCTCCCGCCACCGCCTCGGCCGCCGCCACGAGTGGACCTCTCGGCAAGACCATGGGTCGGCCCCTCGTCTGTGGCACAGTCATCCTTCCGCCCGGCTACCTGGGACGTATTGTTCCGCCTTCTCGCGGATGGGGATCCACACGCATTCCCATGGACGGGAAGTGATTACAGTGTCCGGCGGGCAGGTCATCGCCGATACCGGACCAGTTTCGCGAGGTTCATCATCGAGGAATTCGTTACCGATTTCGGCGGTCTGTGGCACGCCGCCCCGAAGGCCGTGCATCGAATGCCGACGGCGATTCCCGCCGAGCTGCTCGGGTCGGGTAAGCCGATGACATTACGTGGCGCGGGCCATTCCTGCGGCGGCCAGACCGTCACCGAAAACGAACTTCTCGTCACCTACGCGCCGGACACCTACGCACGTGACATCCGCGATCTCGGCGGCGGCCTGATCGAGGTGCCGTCGGGAGCGAGTTGGTACGCCCTGGAGCGACACCTCAACCGACACGGACGATCGGTTCCGGTGCTTCCCAATTACCTGCACATGTCGGTCGGCGGCACGCTGTCGGTCGGGGGTATCGGAATCACCTCCGCGCGCCACGGCATGCAGATCGACCACATCGAACGGATCCGGCTGATCGACGGGACCGGGACCGGCCGGTGGTGTTCCCGCACAGACCATCCGGAGCTGTTCAGGTTCGCGCTGGGCGGGCTGGGCACCGTCGGACTGATCGAGCGGGTCGTGCTGCGGTCGGCGCCGTATCGCCGCTTCGCCCACGTGCACCGCGCGCACCATCGAACCGTCGCCGATCTCGTCGAGCACACCGAGCGAATCGCACGCTGTGACGAGGTCGACATCTTCTGGGCGTCGGTGCGCCGCAACCGCTTTCGCTCCGCGACCGGCTGGATCTCCGACGAACCGGAGCACTGCGATGCCGAAACCTGTGTGCGAGTGCCGGATCTGCCGTTCGCTTGGGATCGCGAGCCGGAGCGGGCCGCCGATCGCGTGCGCCTGTGGACCGACTACCTCGTGCCCGCCGGGCAGCTGGCGCCGATGGTCGCGGCGGTGGAGGCCCATCGGCTCCGGCCGCCCCTCGATCGGGCCCGCACGATGCTCTATCTCCTGATCGTGCGCCGTCGCGCCGACGCCGTTCCGTTCGCCTTCGCACCGGCCGCAAATGCGCCCGTATCGATCGGGGTGGGCATCTACGCCTGGGTCGATCGCGACCCGGCCGCTACCGCCGCCGTTCGCGGAGTATTCGACGATCTGCTGCAACGCTGCTGTGAATTGGGCGGGCGCCCTTACCTGTACGGGGCCGACGACCTCGACGCCGCCTTGGCCGAGCGACTCTACGGGGCCGATCCGAGCCGACTTCGGCAGCTGCGCTCCGCGCATCGGCTGGAGCATGTCAACGCTCACCTCGGGCTGGTGCGGCACTCGCTGTGATCCACAGCGGTGTGCCGTAGACATTCAGCTTGTCGATTCCGCTGTCCGGGGAGAAACCCAGCCCGACACCCGAATAACGCCAGACCGCTCCGGCCGTCTCGGCCGCCTGCGCGAGGGCATCGACGGCATCGGTGCTCCCGTGATGCCGGGCAGCGAGTGCACGGGCCAGCTCTGTCACGTCGGTGTGCCGCTTACCGAGCAGGTAGAGCGTCACGGAACTCTTTCCGTGACGGTGTGCGCGGCAGAGAGCCAGGTTGTACTGCCGCACCGGGTTCGCCTCCGCGCCGCAGCGGGCGAACTCCGCCAACATCTCCGCGATCGGGTCGCCGAGATATCGGACCAACTCCCCCGGCACCGCCGGGTCGTTGTACCGCGTGGAGAGATAGATCTTGTGGGTCAGGTCGCCACCGGAATCCACTTCCAACGCGGCCGCGACCGGTCCCACGAACTTCCGACCCTCGGGCACCGACACCGATCCGGCGAACTGGGGCCACGCTCGGCACAATCTGTCCACGGCCCCGGGCGCCACCCGCAGGTTCGCGTAGACCTTCAGGTACGCGGCGTGGTGCGGTAGCGCGGCTCGATGCGTGATCCCGGCCCAGGTGACGAAGCGATGCCGCCTGGACACGGCCGCCGGGTCGGGGTAGACGGTCGCTACGAAGGACCGCAGCAGTTCGGCGACCGTGGAGTCGGCCTCCGGCAAGCGTGCGACCAGGTCCGGGATCGTGGCCAGTTGGACGGCCGCGCGCCGGGCGAATTCCGTTTGCTCCGTTGCTGTTTCGGTGACGTAGCGCAGGGCCGGGACCACCTCGCCGCGGCCTCCCGTCACGCTCACCTCGAGCGGAAATCCGGAGAGGGTCAGCGTGGTGGCCCGCCGTCCGTCCGGCCACACCGGGTGCAGCCGCGCGCCGCAGGCGCTCGCCGCCACGGCGCGAACGGTCGCCGCGTCGGATCCCAACCCCAACCTCTCGGTCGCGGCGACGAGGTAGTCCCCGACGACGCGGGACTCCACCACCCTCGGCGCACCCGCGACGTCCACCACATCGGTCATCTCAGGACGTTCCTCGCGCCGCGCCGGACGAGCCCTCGAGCATGCGGTACCGGTCCTTCCACCATCGATGAATTCATTGTCGGGCCTTCCCGCCGGTGACGGCCGAGAGACCCGGCGCGCCGGCCCCCAACCCTGCGGAAGCTGGTTTGCTGCAAGGAAACTGACGGGTCGGCCACACCCTGGCAACCAGGGTGGCCACTCGGCGCGGGCATGACGGCGTCCGGTTGCGTCACCACGTACGGGCGCCCCGACAGCACCATCCGAGAGCGCAGTGACGAGGATCACAAAGCCGTACGGCGGCACACCCGGCGAACGTGTCCCCGCACCGCCGCGTCGCCGGTGCCTGCGCCGAGCGTTTCGACCACGCCGACGCGGTCGCGGACATGATGGGCGCGGGCACCGAGCGGGCCGCACAGGGATGTAACACAGCCGGACCGGAGGACCGATTACCTGCTGTGTCGTCGTGCCCCCGGTCGGGATCGAACCGACACTGGACGGATTTTAAGTCCGCTGCCTCTGCCAATTGGGCTACGGGGGCGTCCGGTCAACCTATCAAACTTGTACGGTCGTCTCGGAATTATCCGAAAGTTTGCTCAGTGGACTCCCTCCATCAGACGGCTGACCCGTGGAGCGAAGAAGTAGACCACGATGCCGACGGCGATGGCGACCAAGCCGGTGGTGCCGAAGTAGGCGATCTCGTGCCCGGGGTCGTAGTACTTCGACAGCACACCCGACATCGCGGTGCCGAGGCCGACGGAGAAGAAGTAGAGGGCCATCATCTGTGCCCGGAAGGCTTCGGGCGCAAGCTGAGTCGTCACCGCGAGGCCGATGGGCGACAGCAGCAGTTCGGACACCGCGAACCCGCCCAGGACGAGGAACACCAGCACCGCCGGCACCGTCTTGCCGTCGAAACCGGCGAGCGCCACGAACAGCAGGAACGACGCGCCCATGCCGATCACGCCGTAGGCGAACTTGCGCGGCGTGGTCGGTGCGCGATTGCCCAGCCTGGTCCACAGGATCGCGAACAGCGGCGACAGCACGATGATCCAGACCGGGTCGGCCGAGCCGACCCAGCTCGACGGCGCGGTCCAGCCGAACAGCGACCAGTTCATCCGCTCGTCGGAGTACACCGCGAGCACGGTGAAGATCTGCTGGAACAGCGACCAGAACACGGCGTTGGCGACGAACAGCGGGATGAATGCCCGGACCCGGGTGCGCTCGACGGGCGTCACCTTGGGACTGCTCAGCATGACCGCGAAGTAGGTGATCGCCGCGATCACGATGACGCCGGTGATCACGTCGGAGAGGTTGTCCAGCGTCAGCAGCCCGGTCGCGACGGCCACCGCCACCACCACCAGCAGCCCGGCTACCGCACCGAGCACGGGCCCGAAGCCGTTGCGCGGCAGCGGGTTCGGCACGTCGCGGCCGTGCGTGCCCAGATTGCGCCGGAACACCACGTACTGAGCGAGGCCCAGCGACATGCCGATCGCCGCCGCGCCGAAGCCGTAGTGGAATCCCACGTGCGTCTGCAGCAGGCCGGTGATCAGCGGGCCGATGAACGAGCCGATGTTGATGCCGAGGTAGAACAGCGTGAAGCCGCCGTCGGCCCGCGCGTCGCCCTTCTCGTAGAGGGTGCCCACCAGCGACGAGGCGTTCGCCTTCAGCGCGCCACTGCCCAGCGCGACCAGCACCAGGCCGACACCGACACCGGCCAGGTCCGGAATCACCGCCAGCGCGAGGTGTCCCGCCACCACCACGACACCGCCGTAGAACACGGTGCGCTCCATGCCGAGCACGCGGTCGGCGACCCAGCCGCCCAGCACGGTCGACATGTACACCAGTCCGCCGTACGCGCCGACGAGTCCGGTGGCGGTGGACTTCTCCAGCCCGAGCCCGCCCTCGGTGGCCGAGTAGTACAGGTAGTAGCCCAGGATCGTGACCATGCCGTAGAACGAGAACCGTTCCCACAGCTCGACTCCGAACAGGTTCACCAATCCGATCGGATGCCCGAACAGGGTGCGTTCGGCACTCCGCTGCGGTGGGTGGACCACTCCGGTCATGTACTCGACCTTTCCATGCACGCAATTCTCCAGCAACCGGATCGCAGTTGCGGTGATTCGGCGGGCCGGGTTTCGGCGCGCCGCCGCAGCAGACTAACTGGACGCATGAATTTACGAGATGGATTCCGGTCAGGATGTTCAGGTCATGAGCGGTTCGCACGCAGAGTGCCCAAGCCGGCCGGTTCGGACTTGCCAGAATGCGCGACGGCGACACGACATCCCTCCCCTTGCGATCACCCCGGTCGGACAAAACGCCCTTCCCCGCCAATGGCTCGAATGTGCCATCTGTCTGAGAAGGACAGCAGCTTGCGAGCAATATACCGGCCGCGGCAGATTCGGACAGCACACAGGGCACGACGCGACGCCCGACAACGGGTGCGCCGCAGCGTGATCGGGGGTGTGGGCGGGGACGCGAGCGCTCAGGCGACCGACGCGGCGATGCCGTCGAGGATGTCGTGCTCGCTGACGATCAGTTCGGTGATGCCCGCCCGGCGGGCCAGCTCGTCGGCGAGCACCTCGGCGATCACCGCGCCGCCACCGATCACGTCGACCCGGCCGGGATGCATCGGCCCGAGCGCGGCGCGTTCGTCGTGGTTCATCGCGATCAGCCGATTGCACACGGCCCGAACCTGTTCCAGGCTCATGCGGGTGAGATGCACCTTCTCCGAATCGTATTCGGGCAGGTCGAGCGCCACGGCGGCGAGCGTGGTCATGGTGCCCGCGACGCCGACCCAGGTGCGCGCCCGCTCCACCGGCACCACCCCGAACGCCTGCGCCAGCCGCTGAGACGCGAAAAACCGTGCGGAGGCGACCTCTTCGCGAGTGGGCGGGTTGCCGTGCAGGCAGCGCTCGGTGATCCGCACACAGCCGATGTCGGCGGAGTACGCCGACTCCACGCCCGTGCTGTCGCCCAGCACCACCTCGGTGGACCCGCCGCCGAGGTCCACCACGACGAACGGCCCTTCGGCACTGGACAATTCGTCGACCGCACCGGCGAACGACAGCCGGGCCTCCTCGTCGCCGGTGATCACCTCGGCCTGCGCGCCGGGCGCCACGCGGCCCAATTCCGCTGCGGCCATGGCGAAGAAGTCGTCGCGATTGCGGGCGTCGCGGGTCGCGGAGGTGGCGACCATGCGCACCCGCGTGACACCCGCGTCCGCCATCCGGTCCACGTAGTCGTGCAGCGCCGCCCGGGTCCGCTCGATCGCCTCCGGGTGCAGTTCGCCCGTGGCGTCGACGCCTTGGCCGAGCCGCACGATCCGCATCTCCCGGTGCACGTCGGTCAGATGCTTGTCCGCGCCGACCTCCGCGATCAGCAACCGGATCGAATTCGTGCCGCAATCGACGGCGGCCACCCGGTCACTCATCGCTGTCCTTCCCCTGCTGGTACTCCACGTACTTCGGCCAGTCTGCCGCAATCGCGGTGCCGCGCAAGCCGTTGTCGGCCGCGAGCGCGACCGCCTCGTCGCCGAGCGGGTTCACCCCCGGGCCCTTCGCCAGCGCGTGCGCCATCAGCACGTGCAGGCATTTCACCCGCTCCGGCATTCCGCCGCCGCTGAAATCGGTGCCCAGCGACTCGATGGCGTCGCGCTCGGCCAGATAGCTCTCGTGCGCGGCACGGTAGGCGGCGGCCAGTTCGGCGTCGGCGCCGAGCCGCTCGGTCATGCCCTTCATGACGCCGGTCGCCTCCTGCCGGCTCGCCTCGGCGGTGAGGCGGGGGTCGGTCAGGTAGTACAGCGTCGGGAACGGCGTGCCGTCGGGCAGCCGCGGCGCGGTCCGGACGACGGCCGGCTGCCCGTCCGGGGTGCGGTAGGCGATGCCGAGCACGCCGCGCGGCGGACGGCCCAACTGCCGGGCGACGATCTCCAGATCGGCCTCGCTGGCGGGCTCTGTCACCGGGGCGCTCCTTCGGGGGTCGGGGGTGGTGCGGCCGCATCCGGCTGCGGCGCGGGTTGCGGGGTCGACATGCTGCGCCACAGCTCGGTGTACCAGGGGTCGGGTTGGCGCGCCCGGGTGGCCTGGGCCGGGACGGGCGGTTGTTCGATGCCGGGCACCTGCACGATGTACGCGGTCTCGCCGGGCATCACCAGGCGCAGCCGATCGCGTGCCTCCGACTTGATGTAGGCCGGATCCTGTTGCTGCGCACGGCGATCGCGCAGGCGGGCCAGATCGTCCTCCAGTTCCCGGCGTTCCTGGGCGAGCTGGGCGGCCTCGGAACGCTGGCTGAAGTAGGTGCGCATCGGGACGGCCAGGGTCAGCGCCAGCGCGCACAGCACGGCGGCCAGGATGACCGCGCGGCCGGTGGACAGGCCGAGAATCTTGCGCTCGTGCTTGTCGCGGGCGGCGCGGGCGCGGGCCGCCCGCGAACCGCCGGTCCCGGTGCGGCGCTGCGCGGCGCGCTTACCGGCGGCGGTGCGAGCCGCGGGAGTGGAACCGGTGACCGGCTTGTCGGGGCGCGACCGGGCGGTCCGCGACGTGCGGCGGTCCCCGCGCCCGGACGGACTGGCACCGCGCGCCCGTCGCTCCGTCATCTCACACCTCGAAAATCGGCTGCCTGCGGGGCGGCGCGCGGGGATCCCGTCGTGACCATCCGGCCCCGGCACGCGCGCCGCATGACGACAGCTCCGACCGTACTACCCCTCGAGAACAAAGCGCGGGAACGCGACGTCCCCGGCGTAGCGGGCCGAATCACCCAGCGCGTCCTCGATGCGCAGCAGCTGGTTGTACTTGGCCACCCGCTCGCTGCGCGCCGGCGCGCCGGTCTTGATCTGCCCGCTGCCGACCGCGACCGCCAGATCGGCGATGGTGGTGTCCTCGGTCTCGCCGGAACGGTGGCTCATCATCGACTTGTAGCCGTTGCGGTGGGCCAGTTCGACCGCGTCCAAAGTCTCGGTGAGCGTGCCGATCTGGTTCACCTTGACCAGCAACGCGTTCGCGGCGCCCTTCTCGATGCCGTCCTCGAGCCGCTCCGGGTTGGTGACGAACAGGTCGTCGCCGACCAGCTGCACCTTGTCGCCGATCTGGTCGGTGAGCGAGACCCAGCCGTCCCAGTCGTCCTCCGACAGCGGGTCCTCGATCGACACCAGCGGGTAGGCGGCCAGCAGTTCGCTGTAGAACTCGGTCATCTCGTCGGCCGAGCGGACGCTGCCCTCGAACTTGTAACCGGTACTGGCCGTGTAGAACTCGGTGGCCGCCACGTCCAGCGCCAGCGCCACATCGCTGCCGACCTGGTAACCGGCCTTCTGGATGGAGGCGACGATCAGGTCCAGCGCCTCGCGGGTGCCGCCCGGCAGGTCGGGGGCGAAACCGCCCTCGTCGCCCAGGCCGGTGTTCAGGCCCTTGCTCTTCAGCTCGGCCTTGAGAGCGTGGTAGACCTCGGCGCCCCAGCGCAACGCCTCGCGGAAGGTGGGCGCGCCGATCGGTGCGATCATGAATTCCTGCACGTCGACACTGGTGTCGGCGTGTGCGCCGCCGTTGAGGATGTTCATCATGGGCACCGGTAGCACGTGCGCGTTCGGGCCACCGAGGTAGCGGAACAGCTCCAGGCCCGAGGACTCGGCGGCCGCGCGGGCCACCGCCAGCGACACGCCCAGCAGCGCGTTCGCGCCCAGCCGGGACTTGTCGGGGGTGCCGTCCAGATCCAGCAGCACCTGGTCGACGGTGCGCTGCTCCACGGCGTCCAAACCGATGACGGCCGGGGCGATCTCGTCGAGCACGCCCTCCACGGCCTTGCGCACGCCCTTGCCGCCGTAGCGCTCACCGCCGTCGCGCAGCTCCACGGCCTCGTGCTCGCCGGTGGAAGCCCCCGACGGCACGGCAGCCCTGGTCAGGGTGCCGTCGTCGAGAGCGATCTCGACCTCGACAGTGGGGTTACCGCGCGAATCCAGGATCTCGCGAGCTCCGACCTGTTCGATGATGGCCACGAAAACGACACTCCTTCGGCTCCTGACTCGGTCCCGCCCACCGCCGTCCATGAGCAGGTCGCACGGCGAACCCGTGCTCGGATGAGCCTACTGTGTTTGTTTGCCGAGCTTCGCTCGGCGGGTTTGTGGCGCCCTTGGTCTCGGGTTTCGGGGGTCGCTGCTGGCTCCTTCGTCGCTTCGCAGCGACC
>NZ_JARWOP010000123.1 GCF_029868745.1 Nocardia wallacei
ATGCCGCGCCAAACGCTGCACCTGAGCGCGGTCCCACATCAGCGCATCGGACACCTCCGTATCTACCCATCCCAGCGCGGTCGGCCGGAATCTCATGATCGGTACCCCCTCCCGTTGTCAGCGTTGGTTTGGGGTGGCCCGGGGGGGGGGGCCCGGGCGGGCCGGCACCCCCCCCGCCCCGGCCCCGCACGAAGCCTCGGAGGGCCTACTTGAAGGTCGAACTGGGCCACTCCGGTGTTCAGGGTACCTGCCCGGGACGACAAATCCGGCGCAGCGGCTAGTCGCCCGCGTCGCGCGTCAGTATCGGGTCGGTGGCCGTCCTTCGTTCCAGCAGCCGGATTTTGGCCTCCACCTGCGTGTACAGCTCGCAATCACGCTCCACCACAGCGCGATAGGCGCACCACGCCGCGACATCGTCGCGTCCGTCGGCGCGCGCGGTCCAGTGCCCGAGCACGTCCGGATCGCCGGAATCGAGTACCGCGGCGCGCAATCGACGCCGCACCTCGTCGCGGAGATCGAGGATGCCCGGCGCGGTGGAGCGCGGCAGCACCGGCCCGGCATAGAGCCGCACGGCGGCGGACACGTCGGCGGCGTCCAGGGCGCTCTGCAAGGCCGCCACATCCGTTGCGACGCAGCCCCGCAGCCGGTACGGACGCGAGTCGAGGATGTCCGGTCCGGTCACCGCGCGCAATCGCGACATCGCCGCCCGGATGGTGGTGTTGTCGAGGTCGGTCTCGTCGAGCAGCAGGGCCAGGTGGTCGGCGGACAACCCTTCGGGCCGTTCGGCCAGCAGCAGCAGGATTTCCGCGTGCCGCTGCGACACGGCGATCCGCTCGCCGGACACGGTCAGCAGCGGCTGTCCGCGTCCGAGCACCTCGAGCCGCAACCGGGCATCGGTCGAATCCGCCGCCGCACCACACGAATCCGGTGCGGGCCGATGCCGCCGGTACGCCGCCAGCTCCAGTTCCAGTTCCGCGGCGGTCGCGGCGGCGCGCACCAGCGCCGACAGTTCCGGCCGCGCCACCCGGGGGCCGCCGGCGAGCATCAGCACGCCGATCAGCCGCCCGCCCGGAGCGCGCACGGGTGCGGCCGCTCCGGTCACCGCACCCATCCTGCGCAGAAAGTGCTCGGGACCGTGCACCCACGCCGCCCGTCCGGTGCGCACCGCCAGCGCCACGGCATTGGCGCCCGCGCGGCGCTCGCCGAGATCGTCACCTTCGCGCAGCCCCGATTCGGCCAGGGCGGCAACCCGATTCGGCGCGCCCAGCGTCCACAGCACCCGGCCGTGCCGATCCGCGACGACGACCACCAGCCCGGCGCCGGCGCCATCCCGCAGCAGCAGCTTGTCGACCAGGGGCAGCACCGCGGCGAGGGGATGGCCGTCGCGGCACCGGAACAACTCTGCCCCGCGCAGACCGCGCCGGTCCGGACCGCTCGCCGGGTCGAGTCCGGCGCGCAGCGAGCGCAGCCAGGAGTCCAGCAGCACCGGCCGCAGCAGTCCGGGCAACCGGCCCCACTCGGCGCGTCCCGCCGCGAGGTGACGATGCGCCTGCGTCGCATGGCTTTCCAGCTCGTCGAGTCGCGGCCCCGTCTCGCGCGTCACCACACCGCCTCCGAGATCGCCGACCATTGGGCTCATCATTCCGGTATCGGGCGGCGTCGGCAGCCCGAACGGGCCGGTCGGATTTCCGGCGAGCACCGACGGTCGGTGCGGTCGTCAGTGCGGCGGGACGGCCGGGCGCAGGGCGGTGACGTTACGCACTCGGGCCGCGCCCCACCACAATCCGGTGCCGTAGGCGAGATCGTCGAGCCGCTTGCAGACCAGGTAGCGCACCGGGTCCAGGCCGCCGGTATCCCGATGGGTGAACCAGTCGGCCAGCCCGTCGGCCACCGCCAGCGTGACGGCGATGCGCCGGATGCGCCGGGAGACCACCATCGCCAGCACGGTGACGGGCCAGTAGTGCCGGCACAGCGCCGACACGATCCGCCACACGCCGCCGGAGAAGCCGCGCGCCAACTGGATCGCCGCCACACGGGTCGGGTTGTCCAGTTCGGCGAAGACCCGCCGCAGCCGCACCAGCGCCGCCACCAGCGTCGCCAGCCCGCCCAGCACACCCCACCGCGAGGCCGTCGCCAGCAGGGCCGTCGCCACCACCGACCAGAACGGCACCGACAGTGGCGCTACCACCCCGGTGTGCCGGCGCGCCAGCGGCGCCGCGCTCGCCCCGTGGGACACCTTGCCCCCGAACCACTTTCCGAACGACGCCGGATGGTCGCAGGCCACATGCGCCGCCGGTTCGTACCGCAGCCGCCAGCCCGCCTGCTCCAGCCGCCAGCACAGGTCGATGTCGGCCGCCGAGCGCATCTCCTCGTCGAAGCCGCCCTCGTGCAGCAGCGCTCGCCGCCGCACCAGCAGCGCCGCGCCCGGCACGTACGACACCGCGCCGCGCGAGGTGACCGCCGCCTCCCGCCGTCCGTGGTCCAGTGTCGAACGGGTCTGCTCGTAGCGGCCCAGCACGGTGGTGTCCGGCTCGCGCGCCACGATGCGGGGCGCCACCAGCGCCACCTCCGGGTCGCTGAAGTGACCCAGCATCACCTCGAGCCACCCGGCCTTGGGGACCACGTCGGAGTCCAGGAAGGCCACGAATTCGGTTGTGGCGGCTTGCAGCCCGGCATTGCGCGCCGCGGCGGGACCGTGCCGTCGGTCGTGCCGCAGCACCGTCACGCGGCAGCGACCGCGGGTCGGCGGAATGCGTACCGGACGGTCGGAGCCATCGTCGACCACCACCACGCTGTGCCCGCGCAACGCTCCCAGCAGCCGTTCCAGTCCGGCGGCGTCGTTGCAGTGCGGGATCACGACGGTGACGTCCTCGGGCGAAGGCAGCAGCCGCGGACGCGGATTGGCCACACCGGAATCGAGCAGCCGTCTGGCAACCACCGCCGACTTCGGGTCTGTCACCTCCAGATACCCGTCACCGATCAGGGCGGCCGCCTCCGGCGCAAGTCGCAGCAACCTCGTCGGCGAACCACCGACCAGGAACCGCCCACCGGAGTAGGTGCGCACCCGAGGATCGATTCGAACCCCGAACCCGTCGGGCAGTCGATCATGGCGCATTCCAGGAATGCTATGCGCTGAGGGCCATCCGGACAGCCCGTGTCGAAAAAAACGGATCGAATTCGATAGGAATACCGCCACACCGCGCGCCGCGTCGGGCGGATACCCGGGTGGCTATTCGAGTTGGTTGCTGGCAATCAGTTGGCAATCGAACAGTCGCGGTGGCGCAGAACACCTTCGGCCACTATGCAGTTCACCTTTGGCTAACGCAGTGTTGCGACCGCCGCGGTGCGCCACGCCCGCGGGCCGCGCACACACGAACCTGTCGCCGCACACGCGCTCTACACTGCGGAGGGAAACAGCAGGTGGAACGAATGGCAGCTGGGAGTCGGACGGATGCAGACGAGCCGGGGCGGCACGGTGATGCGCCGCGAGTGTCAGGCCCGGAGGCGGCGGCTTGCGTAATCACGGAGGAACCGGGGGCGGCCCGAACCAAACGCTGTCGGAATCGGAGATCGTCGAGGCGGCGCTGCGCGTGGTGCGCGAGGACGGCGTGGAGAAGCTGTCCATGCGCCGGCTCTCGCGCGAACTCGGCGTCTCCCCGATGGCTCCCTATTACTACGTCGCCGACAAACGCGAGCTACTCGATCTGGTCGCCACCGCCGCACTGACCGGAGTCCGGAAACCACCGCCCGAGGCCGGGCCGTGGCAGCACCGGCTGCGCGACCTCATCGATCAGATCGATGAGAAATTGCGCAAGCATCCGGGCCTGGGCGACGTCCTCATCGAGCAGATGCTCGGCAAACAGCTCGATCTCATCGCCTCGATAATGGAGATCCTGTTCGACGCCGGGTTCGACGATCGCAATGTGCTGGCCGCGTACGCCACCATTCACACCTACCTGTTCGGGCGCGCCCGGGTGAACCCCCGCGATCGCTCCGCTCTGACCGACAACCAACTGCCCGACGCCGTCTCGCGCGTCCTGCAATACATGGGTGACCTGCGCGGGAAGTACACCTACGACTTCGGCATGGAGGTGTTGATCGCGGGTCTGGAGGCCCAGCTTGTCCGGCAGCGGGATGGCCACGTACGATGAAATTAGAACACGTTCTAGTTTCGGCGGCTCGGACTGCCCGGCTCGAGAGGACATCATGACCACTGTCGACGTACCGCACAGCTCGCGTTCGGCCGTGCTGCGGGTCTCCGCGGTGATCGCCGAGACGGGCGATGCCTGTTCGCTGGTGTTCGACGTGCCCGAGGAACTGCGCGAACGGTTCGCCTACCAGCCCGGCCAGTTCCTCACCCTGCGCATCCCGAGCGACCGCACCGGCTCGGTGGCGCGCTGCTACTCGCTGGCCAGTTCGCCCTACACCGACGATCGGCCGAAGGTCACGGTGAAGCGCACCGTCGACGGCTACGCCTCGAACTGGGTGTGCGACAACGTGCGCGCCGGTGACGAACTCGAAGTGCTGCCGCCGTCGGGCGTCTTCACGCCCAAGGACCTCGACGAGGATCTGCTGCTGTTCGCCGCCGGTAGCGGCATCACACCGGTGATGTCCATCCTGAAGTCGGCACTGGCGCGCGGCAACGGCCGCCTCGTGCTCGTCTACGCCAATCGCGACGCCGGATCGGTGATCTTCGCCGACGAACTGCGCGAACTCGCGGACAAGAATCCGCAGCGGCTGGTCGTCGTGCACTGGCTGGAGACGCTGCAGGGGCTGCCGAGCGTGGACGCGCTGGCCGCCGTGGCCGCGCCCTACACCGAGCGGCGCGCGTTCATGTGCGGGCCGAAGGCGTTCATGGACCGGGTGCACGACGCGCTGGCCCAGCTCGAGGTGCCACGCAACCGCACGCACGCCGAGATCTTCAATTCACTGGCGGGCGATCCGTTCGCGGACACCGCACCGGCCGAATTGAGCGACGAGGAACAGGCCGACGCCGCTACCGTCGAGGTGGAATTGGACGGGGAGGTGCACAACCTGTCGTGGCCGCGGCGGCAGACGCTGGTGGACATCATGTTGTCCAAGGGAATTGATGTTCCGTACTCGTGCCAGGAGGGTGAGTGCGGATCTTGTGCCTGCACCGTGCTCGAGGGGAAGGTCGAGATGGACAACTCCGAGATTCTCGATCCGGAGGATATCGAGGCGGGGTATATCCTTGGCTGCCAGGCGCATCCGGTGACCGACCACCTGAAGATTCAGTTCTGAATTCCGATCGGGGTCAGCGCATCGACCGATATGCCTGTCGCGCTTCGGCATCGAGATGTTCCGTGGCGTAACTCAATGCGGTGCGGCCCATTTCGGCGGCGTGGCGATCCAGGAAATCGGTCAGCAGTTTGCGATCGATGCGCTTACCGATCTCGCGCAGCATCCAGCCGACGGCTTTCTGGATCAGATCGCGGCGGTCCGGGAGCAGGATTTCGCACAGCTCGAAAGTCGTTGTGGCGTCTCCGGCCCTGATGAATGTGAAGGTGGTCAGGAGGGCTACTCGCGGTTCCCACAGCGAATTCCGCTGTGCCAGTTCGAATAGCAGGTCGCGGGGGCGATCGAGCAGCCACGGGCCGAGGATGTTCTCGGCGGAGATGTCGACCAGATCCCAGTTGTTCACGCGTCCCCGGCGCACGGCCGAGAGGTAGCGGTCGACGATCCGCTCCTGTGCGGCGAGGTCGTAGGTGCGCGGCTTCATCGCCTTGGCCATGGCGTTGTTGAGCAGGACCAGCCCGGCCAGGCGGTGCTCGTGTACGGGGCTGTTCAGCAGCTCGTCTATTTCCGAGAGCGGCAGCAGCGCGAAGCGTTTCGCCACGGCGCGGGTCCGGGGGACGCGCACCCCGAGAAATACGTCGCCCGCGCCGTACTCGCCGGGCCCGGTCTTGAAGAACCGCTGCAGATGGATCGCGTCCGCGGGATCGGCGATCTCCGCCAACGCCTCCCGTACCGCCGCGGCGGTGGGCGCGGGTTCGCTCACGGGACCGCTCGCTGTACCGGCTCGCGGGCCCCCAGCAGCCGCCCGGACTCGTAGGCGGCCGCGGCGGCGGGCAGCGTGCCGGGGCGTCCGCTGTTCAGCACGGTGACGGCGCCGGTGCCCGCGGTCGGGCGGCCGAGTGCGTCCATGCGCCGAAGGGTTTGGGCGGCAACGGCTTCCGCGCTGTCGAACAGTCGCACACCGGCGGGCAGGGCGGCCACGATCGCGTCCAGCACCAGGGGGTAGTGGGTGCAGCCGAGCACGACACCCTCGGTCTCGGGCGGGGTGCGGTCGGCGGCCTGCGCGATGGCCTGTTCGATGCCCGTCAGGTCGCCGCGGTCGATGGCGTCGGCGAGGCCGTGGCAGGCGACTCCCGTCACCTCGGCGTCACCACCGAAGCGCGCGATCAGGTCGGCCTGATACCGGCTGGCGGTGGTCGCGGCCGTGGCCCACACCGCCACCCGGCGACAGGCCGCGGCGGCGGGCTTGATCGCGGGCACGGTCCCGACCACCGGAACCTCCGGCCCCACCTCCGCCCGCACGTGCTCGAGCGCCGTCACGCTGGCCGTATTGCACGGCAGCACGATTACCTCGGCCCCCAGCCCCAGCGCCCGCCGCGCCGCCTGCAGCACCCGCTCCACCACCCACGGTTCCGGCTTCGGCCCCCACGGCGCACCGTCGGGATCGGTCTGCAGCAGCAGATCCAGATCGGGCCGCAATTTCCGCAACCACGCCCCCGTGGGCAACATCCCCAGTCCGGAATCGATGAGCGCGACGATCACACCGCAACCTTATTAGCGCCCACCCACCCCGCCACACGCACCCATCCCCGCCCAGGCGCGGTGGCCGGTCAGGACACCGGACTGGTTGCGGCGGCCAGTTTGGCGCGCATTTTCATCACCGCGCCGGTTTTGCCTGCGCCGACGACTGCGGTGAGGGTGCCGGCGGCGAAGTAGTGGGCGACGAATTTGCGGCCGTCGTCTTCGATGATTCGGACCTCGTCGGCGGCCGCGGGGGTGCCCAGGACCTGGATCTTCAGGTCGTACTGGTCGCTCCAGACGTAGGGGACCCGGGCGGTGGAGGGCGGCTCGGCCCCGAGGAGCGCGGAGGTCAGCAGCTGGGCCTGTTCACCGGCGTTGGTCCAGTGTTCGACCCGCTTGTGCCCGCCGGCCTCGTGCCGCCACGCGGCCACGTCGCCGATCGCCCACACGCCGTCGATCGTGGTGCGGCCCACCTCGTCGGCGAGCACGCCGCCACCGGCCGCGGGCTCGGCGAGGGGGATACCGGAATCGGCCAGCCAGTCGGTCACCGGCACCGAGCCGACGCCGATCACCACCAGTTCGGCCGCCACCTCGGTCCCGTCGGACAGCCGCACTCCCGCAACCGAATCACCCTCGACCACAAGCGAATCCATCCCCGTACCGCAGCGCAGATCGACGCCCTCGGCCCGGTGCAACCGGCCGACCAGCCCGCCGACCTCCGCCCCCAGCGACGCGGCCAGCGGCTGCGGCTGCGGCTCCACCAGCACCACGTCCACCCCGCGGGCGCGCAGGCTGGCCGTCACCTCGCAGCCGATGAAACCGGCGCCCACCACCACGGCGCGGGACGCGCGGGCCAGCTCGTCGCGCAGCGCGACGGCATCGTCGTGGCGGCGCAGCACATGGACGCCGGATACCTCGGGCAGCCCGGGAATCCGCTTGGGACGCAAGCCCGTCGCGATGATCAGCTGGTCGTACTCGATCACATCGCCGTCGGCGAGCCGGACCTGCCGCGCGGCGGTGTCCACTCCCGTCGCCGCGGCGTCCAGACGCAACTCGATGTCCTTCTCCGCGAAGAACTCGGCGGGCCGCAGCGTGGTGTCGTCGGTCTCCCCCCGCACGAACTGCTTGGACAGCGGCGGCCGGTCGTACGGCAACCGCGCCTCGTCACCGACCAGGATCAGCCTGCCGGAGTAGCCGCCGCGGCGCAGTTCCTCCGCGGCGCGCAGTCCGGCCAGACCCGCTCCGACAACAACAATGGGCCGGTCGCTCATCGCATCTCCCCCGGGTCGGAAGTCATGGTCACTGAAACGGAGAACACGATAACCGACCATATTCTAGAACGTGTTCTAATTTCCATCGGGGTGACGACCGCCACACCGAAAACCGCTGCACAATCTTGCCCCGTCGGCTATTGATCGGGCGGTCAATCAGGTCTATACCGAGAGGTGAACATATTTCCAGTCCTCGAGGAGGCAACCATGTTCAGCGAAAGTCGCGCGCAGGATTTCGTAGCCGTCGTGCTCGGCGCCTTCACCGCACTGTCACCCATGTGGGTGGACACCAGCAATCGGGCGATGTGGACGCTGATCGTCCTCGGCGTACTGATCGCCCTCACCGGTCTGGCACAGCTGGCCCGCCCGGCGATGTCCGAACTGGACTACGCGATGGGCGCGCTCGGCGTGCTGCTGTTCCTCTCCCCGTGGGTGATGAACTACGACGCGTTCAGTGGCGCCTCTTGGACCGCGTGGATCGTCGGTGTGCTGACCGTCGTCGTCGCGGTGGCGGCGCTTCCGCGAGTGACGGCGCGCCTGCATACTGCTCACTGATGCATATGCCCAAACCCCATCGAGCGGGGCGTCGCCGGCGCGGCAAGGTCGACGGCGACGCCCGCCAGCTCATCCTGGACGCCGCCGAAAACCTTTTCGCGGCACAGGGATTCGACGCGACCGCGACGGCGGCCATCGCCACGTCGGCGGGCGTCCCGAAGGGCTTGGTCTTCTACTACTTCCCCACCAAGAATTCGATCCTGTCGGCGCTGATGGCCGAACGAGTGCCCGCGCATCCGCTCACCGACATCGAAACCGTCGTCACCCCGGGCGATCCCGCGACGAGCCTGGTGAACCTCGACGCCGCGCTGAACCTGCGCGACCATCATTCCTCCGTGCTCCGCGTGATCATGTGGCGCGAGGCCGACACCCACCCCGATGTCCGAAAACAGTTGCGGCGCATTCGAGATCAGCTGCTCGAGGTCACCGCCCGCGTGCTCCAGGCCAGCGCACCCGCCCCGGTGCGGCCCGGCACGCTGCGCGCCTGCGCCGCCGCCTGGGTCTCGGGCGTGCTGGCCATCACCACCACCGACCGCCTGCACGCCCTCGACGGCCTCACCCTGCCGACCACCGACGAGATCCTCGATCTCTCCCAGGTCGTCGCGGCGGGCATGACCCAGCTCGGCTGATCCCGGGCGACCGGTGGCCGCCGGACCGGATTCGGGTATTGCCCACGCCGCCGATGAATTACGCTCACCCCTACGTAGACACGTGCCGTGGCGATCCGCCGGCACGCGCTACGGATGCGGACCGTCGTGCCGGCGACACCGCATCCGGCATCGGCACGCGACAGCTGCGACCGAGCCGTGACGATGAGGGAGAACGGCCGTGGACGCACGGGGTTTCGGAGACCTGGAGGCCGTGGTGATGGACCGCGTCTGGCGGCGCGCGGCGCCGACGACGGTGCGTGAGGTGTTCGAGGAATTGTCCGGAGAACGCAGCATCGCCTACACCACAGTCATGTCCACCATGGACAATCTGCACCGCAAAGGCTGGCTGGAACGCGAGCGCGCGGGGCGGGCCTATCGCTACCGCGCGGTGCTGACGCGCGAGCAGTACAGCGCCCGGCTGATGCGCGAGGCGCTCGGTCGCGGCGGCCGGGCCGAGCTGGTGCTCGCGCATTTCGTCGACGACATCAGCGCCGAAGAATCCGACAGCCTGCATGCGGCGCTGTGCAAGCGCCGCACCTGCGAGTGACCTCAGCGCGAGAGCGTCGGCACCGCCGGGATGTGCGCGCCCCGGGCCGACAACGGGCGCGGCGCGTGTGCCGGCGACACCTGCTCGGGCGCGCACACCGCGATACTCGCCGCGGCGAGCACGGTCGCGACCGCCGAACCGATCGTGGCGGCCGAGAGCGCCGGCCGCCGCAGCGGATCGCGGGCGGTCGGGACGGCGCAGGCCGCGAGCACCAGGCGGTCCACCCGGTCCGGTAGCCACGATCCGGTCGCCTCGATCGGGCCCGCCGCGTCGGCCGCCACGCCGGACAGGGCGAGCAGCGCGCGAATCACGGTGCGCGGTCCGTGAATCCGGGCCGCCGCGTCGTCGGCGCACATCTCCACCAGGCGGGCGACCTCGACCGAGCCGCGGGTGAACAGCCGGATGCGCGGGAACACGGTGGCCAGCCCGCGGGTCGTGCCCAGCAGCAGATGGTGCCGCCCGGCGAGGTGTGCGCGCTCGTGCGCGAGCACGGCCGCGAGATGGTCCTCGTCCAGGGCCGCGACGGTGCCGCGGGTGACGACGACCGTGCCCTCCCGGCCTGCCACGCAGTACGCGGCGGGCTCGGCGACGTCCAGCACCACCGCGTCGAGGAAAGCGTTGTACCGTCCGGCGATTCGCACCATCCGGGCGTGTTCGTGAGTAATCCGGCGCGCCCGCACCAGCATTCGCACCAGGCGGCCCGCCGTGACCATCGCGATGATCGTCGCGACCACACCGACGAGCAGCAGCACGCCCTCGACCGCGGCGCCGTAGCCGCCCACCACGGTGTCGTGCAGCCGGGTGACGCAGGTGTCGCCGAGGCTCGGGCAGCCCGGCCGGGTCAGATCGCGCAGCGCGTCGACGATCACCAGGACGAGCGCGGCCGCCCACGCCGCCGTCACCGCGCCGATGACCCCCATCCACGCGATCAGCCCGAGCCGCGGGCCGCGTTCGGCGCCGACGGTGCGCGCGAGCAGCGCCGGAGCGAGAAGTGCTGTCACGGAACCGCAGAGCACCAAGCACACCGCGAGACTCATGGGGCGGACTTCCTGTCGAGGGTGGCGGAGCCGGAGCGCAATCTCGTGTCAACCCGATCGCAATGCGCCATGTACGTACCTGTATCGTAGCCGCACCCATTGTTGGGGAGCCTTACCTCAGGCGATCCACATACGCTTGATCTGTCACCGATCGGCTACCGCGCACTCCGCGAGCGATCGGCCTCGCCGCCTCCCGGAAACCCTTCCCACCCATGGAAATCGCTGTGGGTCAAACGGATTGCACGAACCCGGACAAGCATGCTACTACTGTCTACGTACGTAGGCAGTAGGTTTCGCGTCGTGCCGGCACACGGCGTGGAAACGCCGCCCCTTTTGTCGGCGGCGTTGTGGTCGGTCGGGTGGGTCTGGCCCCTCATCGGACTCACCCGAGCGATCCAAAATGCCGGAGCCCACAGGCTATCCGCCGGAGCGCGCGGTGGCGGTGGTCGCGCCACGTGCTCCGAGATCGCGCGGTCGTGGCCGCCCCGGTGAAGGAGAAACATGTCCACCGACACCGATACGACCTCCAGATCGGACGCCGCGCCGGAGAGATCGTGGTCCGATCGTTTGTCTTCTGTTTCTCGCCATGATCTGCCTGCGTCGATCGTGGTGTTTTTGGTGGCCCTGCCGTTGTCGCTGGGTATCGCTATCGCGTCGGATGCGCCGATCGCGGCGGGGTTGA
>NZ_JARWOP010000124.1 GCF_029868745.1 Nocardia wallacei
CCCCCCCCTCCTCCACGCCCTGATCCATCTTGACTTCCCCTTCACTCACCCTCCCGACCCCGCCCACGCCCCCCGGCCCCCCGCGCCCGCCCCCCCCCCCCCCCCCCCCCCCCCCCCCCCCCCCCCCCGCGGCGGGTTCAGTGGCCGATGTCGGCGGGAACCTTTGTGTCGTCCGGGGTGTTCTGTGTCGACTTGGCGCCGATGAACAGGGCCGAGGCGGCTACGCCGATCAGGAGGATGGCGGCGGGGAGGAGCATGGACTGGCCCAGGGCGGTGCTGAACTTGTCGATGATGAACTCCGGGAGCTTGCCCATGGCGGTGCCGCCGCCCTCGGAGGCGCTCGTGTCGCCGAGGCCCTGGGCCGTCATCCGCGCGGAGACCAGTGCGCTGATCGCGGCGCTGCCCAGCACCGAACCGACCTGACGGGTGGTGTTGTAGACGCCCGCGCCCGCGCCGGCCTGGTGGACCGGCAGGTTGCGGGTGGCGGTGGAGGCCAGCGGCGCCCAGATGCAGGAGTTGGACAGGCCGGCGACCGCGGCGATCACCAGGAACAGCGGGATGGAGCTGTCGGGCTTCATCAGCGCGGCGAAACCGAACACCGAGGCGGCGAACAGGGTGAAGCCGACGGTCGGCAGGATGCGCGGCGGCATCCGGTCGGACACCTTGCCGATGAACGGTGCGGTGAGGCCGGTGACGATCGCCATCGGCGCGAACACCAGCGCCGAGCGGGTCGGCGAGAACTCCCGCACCGCCTCCAGATAGAAGTACGACGGCACCATCAAGGCGGTGATCGCGGCGCCCATCGCCGCGATGGCCACGCTGGACAGCGCGAAGTTGCGGTCGCGGAACAGGCTCAGCGGCACCAGCGGCTCGCCCTTGTTGCGTGCCTGGTTGACCACGAACAGCCCCAGCACCACCAGCCCGGCGATGATCATCGCCCAGATCCAGGCGTTCCAGTCGTGCGCGTTGCCCTCCTGAATGCCGAACACCAGCAGGAACATTCCGGCCGCGCTGAGCACCACGCCCACCACGTCGAACTTGTGCTCCTGCGTATCCAGTGACGGCACCAGCCACACCGCGAGCACGAAGGCGATGATGCCGATCGGCACGTTGATGTAGAAGATCCAGTTCCAGCCCTGCCAGTCGACGAGCACGCCGCCCAGAATCGGGCCGACCAGCGTGGCCAGGCCGGCGACGCCGCCCCACAGGCCCATGGCCGCGCCGCGCTTGTCCGGCGGGAAGGTGCGGGTGATCACGGCCATGGTCTGCGGCGTCATCAGCGCCGCGCCCAGGCCCTGCACCGCGCGCGCCGCGATCAGCATCTCGACGTTGGCGGACACCGCGCACCACAGCGAGGCGGCGGTGAACACGGCCAGGCCGATCAGGTAGATGTTCTTGGGGCCGTAGCGATCGCCGAGCCGGCCCGTCACCAGCAGCGGCACCGCGTAGGCGAGCAGGTAGGCGCTGGTCACCCAGATGACCTTGGTGATATCGGTGTGCAGGTCGGTCATGATCGCCGGGTTGGCCACCGCGACGATGGTCATATCCAACAGGATCATGAAGAACCCGACCACCAGCGCGTACAGCGCCGGCCACGGATTACGTTGAGTGGTCATGGTTTTCGTCCCGTTCCAGGAAGTCGAAGTAGGTAGTTCTCGCGTCAGGCGGTGGTGGCGCCGCCGCCGCGCAACTCGGCCAGCACGTCGTCGGTGACGGCCGCGCCCCAGCCGTGGCCGAGGTGGCCGGTGTCGGCGGGTGCGGCTACCCGCACGCCGTCGGCGGTGAACTCGTCCCAGGTCAGCGCGCCCGACTCGAGGTCGAGGGCGAGGCGGCGCAGCCACGCCAGTTCGGCGTCGAGCTGCCCGCGCAGGTATTCGATCACCATCCAGTAGCGCCGGGGCACCTGGTGGGTGGTGAGCCAGTCGTGCAGTGCGTCGATCTCGGTGACGTCGTTGTCGAGCCAGCCGATGCGTTCGCGGATCAGCGCGATCACCTCGTCCCTGGGCAGGTTGTGTGCCTCGGACATGGCCAGCGGAAAGATCGGGTACTCGCGGAGGGGCCGGCGGATGAGGTCGGCGATCCGGGTACGCAGCGCGGCGGTGCCGGACTCGGCGATCCGGTACGTGGTGCGTTCGGGCCGGTTGCCTGCCCGGTCCGTGCCCTCGGCGTGCACGAGTCCTTGCTCGGCCAGCCGCGCCACCGTGTGATACAGCGAGCCCGGGCGGATCTTGAGCAGATAATCCTCCCGGCGCTGCAGCAATAGTTGATACATCTCGTACGGGTGCATCGGCCGTTCCTCCAGCAGCGCGAGCACCGCCATCGCCAACGGCGTCAGCGTCGCAGCCGGCTGCTTCGTCATCGTGGAACTCCCTCCGTGCGAAATATTCCACGCCGAATATACGGCGCGGAACCCGTACTGAACAAGAGTCCATGACGCCGGTCACAAAGACGCAGACAGATGCGGCGAGTCCACAAACGAACGCCGGGGCCCATATAATAAAGGGGGTTAGAATTATGGCACGGCGGGGCGGGGGGGGCCGGCCCGGGCGGCCGGGGGCGGCGCCGGGGCCCCCCCCCCCCCCCGCCGCCCCCCGGCCCCCCCCCCCCCCCCCCCCCCCCCCCCCCCCGCCCCCCCCCCCCCCCCCCCCCCCCCCCCCCCCCCCCCCCCCCCCCCCGCGGCGGGGCTGACTTACGCGGTCGGGGCGAATGCCTCACCGATGATCTCGGCCTGCTCCACCGCGTGCACCTTGCTCGAACCCGAGGACGGGGCCGACATGGCGCGGCGCGAGATCCGGCGCAGGCGGCCGAACCGCTCGGGCAGGAACTCCGGCAGGTTCAGGCCGAAGAACGGCCAGGCGCCCTGGTTGGCCGGCTCCTCCTGCACCCATGCCAGGTCGGTGGCGTTCGGGTAGGTCGCCAGCTTCTCGTTGAGCCGGTAGGACGGGATCGGGTACAGCTGCTCGATCCGGACGATCGCCACATCGTCCCGGTTCTTCTTGTTCTTCTCCGCGACCAGCTCGTAGTAGAGCTTGCCGGAGGTCAGCAGGATCCGCTTCACCTTGCTGCGGTCGCCGTCGCCGCTCTCGTAGGTCGGCTCCTCGAGCACCGAGCGGAACTTGGCGTCGGTGAAGTCCTCGATGTTGGAGACCACGGCCTTGTTGCGCAGCATCGACTTCGGGGTGAAGACGATCAGCGGGCGCCGGATGCCGTCGAGCACGTGCCGGCGCAGCAGGTGGAAGTAGTTCGACGGCGTGGACGGCACCGCGACCGTCATCGAACCCTCCGCGCACAGCTGCAGGAAGCGCTCGATCCGGCCCGAGGTGTGGTCGGGACCCTGGCCCTCGTGACCGTGCGGCAGCAGCAGCACGACCTCCGACAGCTGACCCCACTTGGCCTCACCGGAGGAGATGAACTCGTCGATGATCGGCTGCGCGCCGTTGACGAAGTCACCGAACTGCGCCTCCCACAGCACGAGTGCGTCCGGGTTGCCCAGCGAGTAGCCGTATTCGAAACCGACAGCGGCGAATTCGCTCAGCGCCGAGTCGTGCACCGCGAACCAGCCCGGGTTGGTGCTGCCGATGTTGTGCAGCGGCGTGTACTCCGCGCCGGACTTGCGGTCGATGACCACCGAGTGCCGCTGGGTAAACGTGCCGCGGCGGGAGTCCTGACCGGTCAGCCGCACCGCCCGGCCCTCGTCGATCAGCGTGCCGAAGGCCAGCAGCTCGGCGAACGCCCAGTCCACCTTGCCCTCGTAGGCCATCTCGCGGCGGCGGTCCAGCACCGGCTTGACGCGCGGGTGCACGCTGAAGCCCTCGGGCACATTGATGAACGCGTCGCCGATGCGCTGCAGCACCGACTTGTCCACGGCCGTGACGACGGTGCCGGGAACGGTCTGCTCCTCCTCGACCGACTCGCTCGGCTCCGGCGTGTACTTCTCCAGCTCCCGGACCTCGTTGAAGACGCGTTCCAACTGACCCTGGTAATCGCGCAGGGCGTCTTCGGCTTCCTTCATCGAGATGTCACCGCGGCCGATCAGCGACTCGGTGTAGGACTTGCGGACACTCCGCTTGGTGTCGATGACGTCGTACATGTACGGCTGGGTCATCGACGGGTCGTCGCCCTCGTTGTGGCCGCGACGCCGGTAGCAGATCAGGTCGATCACGACGTCCTTGTGGAACCGCTCGCGGAAGTCGGTGGCCAGCCGCGCGACCCAGGTGCAGGCCTCGGGGTCGTCGCCGTTCACGTGGAACACCGGCGCGCCGATGAATTTCGCGATGTCCGTGGAGTATTCGGTGGAGCGGCTGTTCTCAGGCGCGGTGGTGAAACCGATCTGGTTGTTCACCACGATGTGCACGGTGCCGCCGACGCGGTAGCCGCGCAGGCCCGACAGGTTCAGCGTCTCGGCGACCACACCCTGCCCCGCGAAGGCCGCGTCACCGTGCAGCATCAGCGGCACGACGGAGAAGGTGCGCGCCTCCTCGCCCTTGGTGACCAGGTCTTCCTTGGTGAGCAGGTCCTGCTTGGCGCGGACCAGGCCCTCCAGCACCGGGTCGACGGCCTCGAGGTGCGACGGGTTGGCGGTCAGCGACACCTCGATGTCGTTGTCGCCGAACATCTGGATGTAGGTGCCGTGCGCGCCGAGGTGGTATTTCACATCGCCCGAGCCGTGCGTGGCGGCCGGGTTCATGTTGCCCTCGAACTCGGTGAAGATCTGCGAGTACGGCTTGCCGACGATGTTGGCCAGGACGTTCAGGCGGCCGCGGTGCGGCATGCCGATCACGACCTCGTCGAGCCCATGCTCGGCGCACTGGTCGATGACGGCGTCCATCATCGGGATGACCGTCTCGGCGCCCTCCAGTGAGAACCGCTTCTGGCCGACGTACTTGGTCTGCAGGAAGGTCTCGAAGGCCTCCGCCGCGTTCAACCGGCTCAGGATGTACTTCTGTTGCGCGACAGTCGGTTTCGCATGCTTCTGCTCGACGCGCTCCTGCAGCCACTGCAACTGCTCGGGGTCGAGGATGTGGGTGTACTCCACGCCGACGTGGCGGCAGTAGGCGTCGCGCAGCAGCGACAGCACGTCGCGCAGCTTCATCCGCTCCTGGCCGTGGAAGCCCGCGACGTTGAATTCGCGGTCCAGGTCCCACAGGGTCAGGCCGTGCTGGGTGACGTCCAGGTCGGGGTGGCTGCGGAACTTGTCCTTGACCAGGCGCAGCGGGTCGGTGTCGGCCATCAGGTGGCCACGGTTGCGGTAGGCGGCGATGAGTTCCTGGACGCGGACGCTCTTGTCGACGCCCCGCTCCTTGAAGTCCTTGCGCCAGCGCACCGGCTCGTAGGGCACGCCCATGCCGTGGAAGATCTCGTCGTAGAACTCGTCGGAGATCGCCAGCTGGTGGATGGTGCGCAGGAAGTCGCCGGATTCCGCGCCCTGGATGATGCGGTGGTCGTAGGTCGAGGTCAGCGTCATCAGTTTGCCGATGCCGATCTCGGCCAGCTGCTGGTCGCTCATGCCCTGGAACTCGGCCGGGTACTCCATCGCGCCCGCGCCGACGATCGCGCCCTGACCCGGCATCAGCCGCGGCACCGAGTGGTTGGTGCCGATGGTGCCCGGGTTGGTCAGCGAGATGGTGACGCCGGAGAAGTCCTCGGCGGTCAGCTTGCCGTCGCGGGCGCGCCGGACGATGTCCTCGTAGGCGGTGTGGAACTGCGCGAAGGTCATCGACTCGCAGTTCTTGATGGCCGCGACGACCAGGGTGCGGTTGCCGTTCTTGCCGGGCAGGTCGATGGCCAGGCCCAGGTTGGTGTGCGCGGGGGTGACCGCGTTCGGCTTCCCGTCGATCTCGGCGAAGTGCCGGTTCATGTTCGGAAAGGCCTTGACCGCCTGCACGATCGCGTAGCCGAGCAGGTGGGTGAAGGAGATCTTGCCGCCGCGGGTGCGGGCCAGGTGGTTGTTGATCACCAGGCGGTTGTCGATCATCAGCTTCGCGGGGATGGCGCGGACGCTGGTCGCGGTCGGGATGGTCAGCGACGACGACATGTTCTTGACGATGGCGGCGGCCGGGCCGCGCAGCACCTTCGACTCGTCGGTGGATTCGGCGGCCTTCGGGGCGCCGGTGGTCGGCGCGGCGTTGGAGGCCGGCGCCGGGGTGGTCTGGGGGGCGCGCGCCTGCGGCGGGGCCGCGGCCGAGGAGGACGCCGCGTTCACCTTCGGGGCGGGCGAGGCGGCGGCGGGCGCCGCGGGAGCCGCGGGGGCGGCAGCCGGAGCCGGTACGGGCGCGGCGGCGGATGCGGGCGCGGCGTTGTTGGTCGGGGCGGCGGGCGTCGGAGAAACGTCAACACCCACCCGACCCGAGCTGTTGGTGTCACCAGTCGACTCCGGTGTGTAGTCGGCCAGGAACTCGTGCCAGCTCTCGTCGACCGACGACGGGTCTTGCTTGTACTTCTGGTACATCTCGTCGACTAGCCACTGGTTCTGTCCGAACTGGGATGTTGAGCTGCTCACAGCAGGTGTTCGCCTCATTTCGTTCTTCGCGCTGCGACGTTTGTGACGTGCTCGGCACGGGTAATCGGCGTGCTACGCGCCGATGCGCCCTTTCTGAGGATAGGCCCAGCCCGGGCGGCGCGCCCCAGGGCGGTCTCCGCGGGTTTCTTCGAGTTGTGCAAATCTTTCGCTTGCGTTCTCGTTCCGCGTGCCGCGAGGCGTCATCCGACTGCCGGACAGAACCAGCCTCATATGTGTGACGACTCGTCCACGGGTGAGAATATTCCTTCGTCGGACCGTGCCGCCGACCACAGCCGGGAATAGATTCCGCCGGCCGCGACGAGTTCGGCGTGGGTGCCGGTTTCGGCGATCCGGCCGCGGTCCACGACGGCGATGCGGTCGGCGCGCGCGGCGGTGGCCAGGCGGTGCGCGACGATCACCGCGGTGCGGCTGTGCGCGGTGCCGGTGCGAGCCAGCGAACGGCCGGCAGCCAGCACTTTCTCCTCGCTGTCCGGGTCGAGCACGGCGGTGGCCTCGTCCAGCAACAGCAGGTCCGGATCGACCAATTCGGCGCGGGCCAGCGCGATCAACTGGCGCTGCCCGGCCGACAAGCCGCGGCCGCCCTCACCGACCGGCTGCCGCATGCCCGCCGGGAGCGTGGCGATCATGTCCAGCGCGCCGACGGCCGCGGCGGCGTGTTCGATGTCCGCGGGGCGGGCGAAAGGTTTCCCGAATGCAATGTTGCTGGCAACGTCGCCGGTGAACAGGTGAGCTTCCTGCGGCACCGTGCCGAGCCGGGACCGGTAGTCGGCGAGGCGGTAGTCGCGGATGTCGGTGCCGTCGACGAGGACGTGGCCGATCGGCTCGCGGGGCAGATCGTAGAGGCGCGCAAGCAGTTTCACGATGGTGGACTTGCCCGCGCCGGTCTCGCCGACCAGGGCGAGGGTGGCGCCTGCGGGGATGTGTAGCGAAACACCGTCCAGTGCGGGCGTTTTCGCGTCCGGGTAGCGGAAGTGGACGTCGGCGAAGCGGACCTCGCCGCGCAATCGGCCGGGAACCGGGGTGGCCTCGGGTGAGTCGGGGGCGATCGAGGACGGAGTGCGCAGCAGCGCCTCGATCCGGTGCAGCCCGACCCGCGCCTGCTGGTAGCCGTCGAACACCTGCGACAACTGCATGACCGGGCTGAACAGCAGGCTCAGATACAGCACGAAGGCCACCAGGGTGCCCGCGGTGGTGGTGCCGTGCGCGACCTCGCGCGCACCTACGTAGACCACCGCCGCCTGCGCCAGGTCGGCCCACGCGATGACGAAGGCGAAGTACAGCGCGATCGCCCGCTGGGCCCGCATCCGGGCGCGGCGGTAGGCGTCGGAGTAGTCGGTGAAGCGCTGGGCCGCGTGCGGTTCGTGCCGGTAGGCCTGCGTGGCCCGCAGTCCGGCGACGTTCTCCTGGAAATCGGCGTTGACCGTCGCCACCCGTTCGCGTGCGGCCGAATAGGCGGCCGAGGACACTCGGCGGAATATCAGCGTCGCGCCGATCAGCGGTGGCAGCGTGGCGAAGACGACCACCGCCAGGCCGGTATCGATCACCAGGAGCGCGACCGCGATGCCGCCGGCGGTGCCGATGCTGATCAGCGCGGTGCCCAGCCCGGTCTGCAGGAACGTCGACAGCGCGTCGATATCGGTGGTCATCCGGGTCATGATGCGGCCCGACAACTCGCGCTCGTAGTAGTCGAGCCCCAGCCGTTGCAGGTGCGCGTAGCTGCGCACCCGTAGGCCGTAGAGCACCCGCTCTCCGCCGCGTGCGGACAGCAGCGTGCCGACCGCCTCGTCCACCCAGCTCAGCAGGACCAGCACCGCCCCGCCGAGCGCCGCGATCGCCAGCACCCGCCCGCTGCCCGCGGCCACCCCGTCGTCGAGCGCGTACCGGGTGAGGGCCGGAAAGGCCACGCCCACAGCGGCATCCGCGCCGAGTAGCACCACCACCGCGCCCAGCAACCACCGCACCGGACGCAGCAGCCGCGCGAGCCGGAAGTCCGGCTCCGGCCGCTCCAGGGCGCGCTCGTCCATGCCGGGCGTCTCGGTGGCGGCGGGCAGGCGGGCGAGGTCGGCGCGGATCTCCGGCGGGACCTCCGCGTCCGCAGAACCGGCCGCGCCCGGTCCCTCGCGGGCGGGAGTTTCTTCGGTGCTGCCCCAGAGGTTGGCGGTGGTGGGGTGGTCCGGGGCGGGGAGGCGGATGATGCGGTCGGCGTGGGCGAGGGTGGATTCGCGGTGTGCCAGGATGATGGTGGTGCGGGCGTGGTCGCGGGGCAGGCCCGCGTAGATGGCGGTTTCGGTGACGGCGTCGACGGCGGAGGTGGCGTCGTCGAGGACGAGGATGCGCGGGTCGGCGAGCAGGACGCGGGCCAGGGCCAGCCGCTGGCGCTGGCCGCCCGACAGGGTGAGGCCGCGCTCGCCGACCATGGTGTCGTAGCCGTCGGGCAGTTCGCCGATGAACTTGTCGGCGGCGGCCAGTTCCGCGGCGCGCCGGATTTCCTCGGCCGTGGCATCGGGTCGGCCCAGGGCGATATTGGCGGCCACGGTGTCGGAGAACAAGAACGGTTCGTCGAACACGACACCCACCGCCGCCCGCAGATCCGCCGCCCGCAGATCGGCGATATCGACCTCGCGGACGGGCTGCGCGCCGGACTCGCCGCGCAGCAGGATGTGACCGGATTCGGGGGCGAACAGGCGGGGGAGTAGCAGGGCCAGGGTGGACTTGCCGGAACCGGCGGGGCCGATGATCGCCACCGTCTCACCGGGGCGCACCGACAGGTCGAAGTCGCGGAGCACCGGCCGGTCCGGATCGAATCCGAAAGTGACCGAGCGCATCTCGACGCCGAGCGGCCCCGGCGGCAGCGGGCGCGGAGCGGGGGGATCGGTCTCGGCGGGGGCGGCGTCGATCACCTCGTAGACGCGTTCGGCCGCGGCGCGGGTCAGCTGCGCCATGACGATCACGTTCGACACGATGCGGGTGCTGGAGGCGAGCATGGTCACGTAGGCGGCGAAGGCGAGGAATGTGCCCACCCCGATCTCGTCGCGCAGCGCGAGCGTGCCGCCCAGCGCGATCACCACGACCATGCCGACCTGCGGAATCGCGGCGATGGTCGGGGCGAAGCGGGAGTCGATGCGGGCCGCCCGCATGCGTTCGGCGTACAGCCGCCGGCCGTGGCCCTCCAGCAGCTGCACCATCCGGGACTCCTGTCCGAAGCCCTTCACCACACGCACCCCGGTCACGGTCTCCTCGACGTGCTGGGCGAGATCGGCGGCGCGCTGCTGCGCCGACCACGTCGCCGCGTGCAGCAGCGGCCGCGTCCGGTACACCACCAGGCCGAGCGCCGGAACCGTCAGCAGCGCGACCGCCGCCAGCAGCGGTGACAGCGCCAGCATCACCGTGGCGGCCAGCACGAAGATGAGCAGCGAGGCCGCCGACAGCGGAGCCATCGCCAGCAGTCCCTGCACCAGTTGCAGATCGGTGATCGACCGCGACACCACCTGCCCGGTGCGCAGGCGGTCCTGACCGGGTCCGTCGTAGCGGTGCAGCGCCGTGAGCAGCTGCACCCGCAGGGCGTGCTGCACGTTCAACGCGAGCTGCCCGGCCAGCCAGCGCCGCCCGTACGCCGTGGCGAACCGGGCCGCCGCCAGCAGCACCAGCACCAGCGCGATCACGCCGATCGCGTGCAGATCCCCGGCCCGCGCCCGATCCAGCGCCTGCTTGGCCGCCAGGGGCGCCGCCGTCTCCGCCACCGCCCCGACCACGATCGCGGCGATCACGCCCGACAGCAGCCGCGGATGCGCGCGGCACGCAGCCCACAACCGGCGTATCCAGCCGGGTCGGCCCCGTGTGTTCGTGTCGGCGTCTGTCATGTCGAGTCGACGTTACCGACGCCGACCGACACCTCCGTATTCCGCGCTGTGGCGGAGAGGCGGGGCAGGCTCAGAGCTCGCGGGTGCGCAGGTACCACCAGGCCGCGGCGCCCGCCCCGGCCGCCCAGAGGGCCAAGATCACCAGGCCGGCCGCGCTCGGCGGGAGGAAGGGGCTCTCGGGAAACGAGCCGACCGCCACCGTGCCGATGGTCGCCGAACCCGGCAGCAGCACCGCGAGGCCCGGAATACCGACGCCCTTCAGCACCACCCACAGCAGCGGCTCGACGACGATCAGCCAACCGGCGAGCACGGCCACCGCCGGAACCACCGCGCGCAGCAGCAGTCCGAGGGCTGCGCCGAGCACGCCCCAGCAGATCGCCGCGAGCAGGCCGCCGCCGAACACCTCCGCCAGCCGCGCCCCGAACTCGGCCTTGTCGCGTCCGAACGCCAGCAGCCCGAGTGCCGCACCGACCTCCGCGGCCAGCGCCAACAGCAGCGAATACCCCGCGGCCACAGCGATTTTCGCGCCGAACAGCAGATCGCGGTCGGGCGTGAACAGCGCGGTCAGCGACATACCGCGGTGCCGGTACTCGCCGCCGGACGCGATCGCCGCGGACACCGCCGCCGCTCCGAGCGCGACGATCACACCCAGATAGACGCCGATGGTCACGGTCCCCGTCGCCAGTTCTTGCTTCTCCTGCGGGCCGCTGCCCATGATCGCCGTGACGGCGGTGGCGACGAAACCGACTGCGCCGCAGAGCGCGAGCAGCGTCCAGTTCGCCCGCAGGGTGCCGATCTTGCGGATCTCGGCGGTCGCGGCCCGGCTCACGTCCGGGGGCAGGGTCAGGATCATCGTGACATCCCGTAGGGCATCGCAGGGGCGGGCGGAACGACGGTGGAACCGCGGGTGAGCGCCGCGAGCACCCGATCCGGGTGCACGGGTTCGGCGATCAGCTCGGTCAGCTGCACCCGGGCGCTCGTCGCGGCGGCCTCGATCTCGGTCCGGGACGCCTCCGCGACGGCCAACCGGCCGTCCGAACGCATCACCGTATCGGTGAAGCCCTGCGCGGCCAGCGTCGTGGCCAGCGCGATCGGACTCGACGCGCCGACCACCAGCCGATCGGGGTGACTGCGCCGCAACCGGCGCGGACTGCCCTGATACACCACCGCGCCGTCGCCGAGCACGATCAACTGGTCGGCCACCGGCACCACGGCGGCCAGGCTCTGTGAGGTCAGCAGGGTGGTGCCGCCACGGCGGGCATGCCCGCGCAGATAGTCCGACAGCCAGCCGCGTTCGGCCGCGTCGAGCCCGGCCAGCGGATCGTCCAGCACCAGCAGCGCCGGGTCGCCCAGCAGCGCGATCGCCAGCGCCAGCCGGGTCTGCACCCCGACCGGCAGCGCCCGCACCCGCTCCTCGGCCACCGACTCCAGGCTGGTGAGCGCCAGCAGCGCGTCGACCTGCTCGTCGGAAACCCCTGCGGCGCCGGCGAATACGCGCAACTGGCCGCGCACCGACCGGGCCGGATGCAGCCCGCGCGGCTGCAACATCGCACCGACCGGCCGGGCCCACCGCTGTGCTCCCGACCCCGGCCCGCCGATCGCGGCGGTGCCCGAGGTCGGCGGCAGCAGCCCCAGCAGCATCCGCGTGATCGTGGACTTACCCGAACCCGGCGGTCCCACCAGTGCCGCGGTGCTCCCCGACGGCACGGTGAAACTCACCTCCCGCACCGCGTTCAGGCCCTCGAACCGCTTGCTCAGCCCCGTCGCCGCGAAGGCCAGTGGTCGCGGCGCGCTCATTGCTGACCGGTGGCGTCGTTGCCCAGTGCGGGCAGCGGATCGGCGTCGATGACCACCGGTCCGGGCCACGTCACCGGGGCGGGGCCGAATGCCTTGCGGGCGTTGGCAATCGTGCTCTTGCCGAGCGCGCGGTTACCGAAACCGCCTACGGCGGCGCCGATTCCGGCGGGCAGCACCTTGCCGAACATGAGCGCGCTGCGCTTGGCGATGAACTGCACCACGAACCGCTTCATCAGCGAATCGTTCATATTGCGGACGCCCGGAATCTGGTTGGCCAGCAACGTTCCCCAGTTCTTCGCCGAATGGCCGACGCTCTTCTCGACGATCTCCATCCCGCTCTCGCCGAGCACCACCGCCAGCACCAGCGCGCGGCGGCGCTCCTTGTCCTCGGGCGCGATGCCGTGCACCGCCGCCACCGCGAGGGTGAACACCGCCGACGCCTCCAGGAAGAACGTCGTCTCCGCGCTCATCGCCGCGAGCGAGGCGATCGTGCCGACGCCCGGTATGGCGGCCGTGGCGCCGACCGCGGTGCCGCTGCTCGTCACCGTCGTCAGATAGATCCGCTCCAGGCGCTGGATGATCTGCTCCGGGCTCTCACCCGGATGCGAGCGCCGGAACCGGTCGACGTACTTGGCGACCGCGGGGGCCTGTAATTGCGCCCCGTTGTCGAGCAGTGCCTGCACCGCCTTCTCCGCACCGCCCTTGAACATCTTTTTCGCTCCTGTATTTTTGGCGCCGCCTTCGGCGTCGCGGGTTTTCGGCGCCCTTGGTCTCGGTTTTCGGGTGCCGCTGCTGGCTCCTTCGTCGCTTTGCAGCGGCACCCGAA
>NZ_JARWOP010000125.1 GCF_029868745.1 Nocardia wallacei
GAAGCGCCGCGCACGCTCGTTGTCCTGGTTGACCCCCAGCCAGACCCCGGCGTAACCACCGCGCCCGGCGTGCGGGCGGGCGGGCGCGCGCGCTGCGCGCCGCGGCCGCCCCCGCCCCGGCGGGGGGGGGGGCCCCCCCCCCCCGCCGCGCCCCCCCCCCCCCCCCCACGCCCGGCGCGGTGGTTACGCCGGGGTCTGGCTGGGGGTCAACCAGGACAACGAGCGTGCGCGGCGCTTCTACGCCAAGCACGGATTCCACACCGTCGGCACGAAGACCACCGCGGTCGGCACCCAGGTCTGCCTGGACTACGTCATGCAGAGACAGCTCTGAACGACGCCGCCGCGCACCGTGATTCGCGTTCCGGGCAGCCCCGCGCGCAGCCGCCGATCGTGGGTGACGACCACCAGCGCGCCGGTGTATCCCGCCAGCGCCTGCTCCAACTCCTCCACCAGAGCCGGTGACAGGTGGTTGGTGGGCTCGTCGAGCAGCAGCAGATCGGTGGGCTCGCTCACCAGCCGGGCCAACTCGATCCGCCGCCGCTGCCCGTAGGACAGCTCCCCGATCCGCAGTCCGAGCTCGCCGGGGCGAAACAGCCCCAGCGACAGCAACTCCTCGGCATACTCATCGGGATGTCCGCCGCGGTCCTCGGCATAGGCGCTCAGGACGGTCCACGACTCCGGCCACGGCGTCTGCTGCTGCCGCAGGTGGCCGACCCGGCCCCGGACCGTCACGGTGCCCGCGTCCGGCGCGAGTTCACCTGCCAGCAACCGCATCAGCGTGGTCTTGCCCGCGCCGTTGGGCCCGGTGACCACCAGCCGGTCGCCCGGCTCGATCCGCAGTTCGGGCACGCGCAGCCGATCGCCGACCGCGACCCCGGACAGCAGCGCCACCGGCCCGTCGGCAGCTCCGGTGGCGCGCCGCGGTTCGGCGGTGAACCGCAGCGGATCCGGCGGCGGTGCAACGGGTTCGGCGGTCAACCGGGAGACCCGCTCCTTGGCGTTGCGGATGCGCACCACCGCCCCGTGCCCCCGCCCGCGGGTCCGGAATGATCCGTGCCCGAACACCGCCAGCGGCAGCTTGCGCGGAATGGCCTCCAGCCGAACCACATTCGACTCCGCGAGGCGACGGTTGCGATCCAACTCCGCGCGCCAGCGCTCGAATTCCAGTTGCTGCCTGCGTCGTTCGGCGGCCTTGGCGGCGCGGTACCCGGCGTACCCGTTGCCGTGCCGGGTGATCCGGCCCGCCTCCACCTCGAGCACAGTCGACGTGATGCGCTCGAGGAACACCCGGTCGTGGGTGACCGCGACCACCATGCCGCGGTGCGCCGCCAGGTGTTCCTCCAACCAGGCGACCGCGGTGTCGTCCAGGTCGTTGGTGGGCTCGTCGAGCAGGAGCAGTTCGGGCGCGGCCGCGAGGGTGGCCGCCAGCGCGAGCCGGGACCGTTCGCCACCGGACAGGGTGCCCAGCGGACGCGCGCGGTCCAGGCCGGGCAGGCCGAGCGCGGACAGTGCCACGTCGACCCGCTGATCGGCCAGGTAACCGCCACGGGCTTCGAAGCGGGTGATCAGGTCGCCGTAGGCGGCCAGGCGGTCGTCGAGCGTTTCGCCTTGCGCGGCACCGTGTTCCAGTTCGGTTTCCAGTGCGCGCAGTCGGCGCTCGAGCTCCCGCAGGTCGGCCAGTGCGTGGTCGATCGCCGCGGCGACGGTGGCGGATTCGGGCAGGCCGAGGGTCTGCGGCAGGTAGCCGATACCGTCGGGGGCCTGCACCGTCACCGCACCGTTGTCCGGATGTTCGGACCCGGCGAGCAGGCGCAGCAGCGTGGACTTTCCGGCGCCGTTGTCGCCGATGACACCCACTTTCTCGCCGGGCTTCACGGTCAGCGAGACGCGATCGAGGATCAGCCGGTCGTCGTAGCGCTTGGTGACGTCGGAAAGGGTGAGTTGGGCAGCGGTAGGCATACGAATCCTCCTGTCTCCGGCAGTGCCGGATGTCGATGGACCCGCACAGCACGAATCAGTGAAAAAGCCTGAGCTGTGCGGGATTCGACGCGGAGCGTGGCTCTACGCGTCGGGTTTCGACTACAGAAGGATCAACAAAGTGCCCATACCGGACATAAAGGTAGCCGCGGTCGGTAGCCGTGTCAACGGGAATACTCCGGCAGGGCCGGAAGTCGCTGTCAGGACAGCATTTTCGCGCGCAGCGCGGCGATATCGTCCTCGGTCAGTTTCAGGCCGTCGCGCACGTAGTTGTCGAAACTGCCGTAGCTCTGGTCGACCTGGTCGAAAGCGGCGTCGAGCGCCGGGAGCACCACGCCGTTGAGCGAGTCGTCCGGCCCGGCATTGCGGTAGTAGTTCGACAGCAGATAGTCGTAGTTCACCGTGTCGCGGTCCACACCGAGAAGGGTGAGCAGGACCGCCGACGCCCAGCCGGTTCGGTCCTTGCCCGCGGTGCAGTGAAACAGCACCGCGCCGTCGCGGGTGTCGATGATGTCGCGCAGTATCGCGGCGAAGGCCTCGTTCGCGCCCGGCGCGGTGATGAACGCGCGGTACAGATCGGGCCCGGCGGTCAGAGTCGAGGCCAGGACCTGCGGCGGCGCTTGCCCGATCACGTCCACCATCTGCTGGGTGGCGCCCGCGGGCACTCGATCCGGGGCGAACGCGCGCTCGAAGGAGGTGCGCAGGTCGGCGTCGATCCGCACGCCCTGATCGGCGAGCACGGCCAAGTCGGCGTCGGTGGCCTTGCTCAATTCGCCGCTGCGGAACACCAGCCCCGTCGCCACCGTGCGGCCGTCGGTGGTGCGGTAGCCGCCGAGGTCGCGGGCATTCTGCACACCCTGCAGTGCCAGCGAGCGATCAACGGTGCCGTCGAGGACCGAGGTGGTCGCGGCGGGCGGATCGGCGGCCAGCGCGGTACCCGCCACAGGAGCGAATGCGAGGGTAGCGGCGACGGCCAGCGCCGCGGTGCCGCGGGTCGAACGACGAACCATGACAGCTCCCATCCTCGGGCCGACAGTCCGGCGGCCATCGTGCGGATGGCACGGTCATCCCTGTCGGCGAACTCGATTGCTCACCTTACGCCGACTGGTCAGTCGCTCAGACGGGCAGCTCGGCCCCGATTCACTCAGGCAGATACCTCGAACCGGGACAGCGCCAGTAGCCGCGAGATCGCGCGCAGATACTTCTTGCGGTAGCCGCCGCCGAGCATCTCCTCGGAGAAGATCCGGTCCAGCTTCACCCCCGACACGGTGACCGGAATGCCGGCGTCGTAGAGCCGGTCGGCCAGCACCACCACGCGCAGCGCCACCGCCTGATCGGTGACGGTGTGCACGTTCGACACGAACACCGCCGACACGCCGGAGATCAATGCCCCGTACCGCGACGGGTGCAGCGTGCTCAGGTGCTGCAGCAGTTCGTCGAAGTCGTCCAGGGTGGAACCCGGTGTGGCCGCGGCCTTCTCGGTGAGCCGATCGGACGCGGTCGGCTCCGGCGCGGGCGGCAGGTCGCGGTGGCGGTAGTCCGGGCCGTCGACGCGCACGGCGTCGAACAGCGAACCCAGCTTGCGGATCTCGCGCAGGAAGTCCTGAGCGGCGAACCGGCCCTCGCCCAGCTGATCCGGCAGCGTGTTCGAGGTCGCCGCCACCGACACCCCGCGCGCGGTCAGCTCGGTCAGCAGCCGCGACACCAGCATGGTGTCGCCCGGATCGTCGAGTTCGAATTCATCGATGCACAGCACGCTGTTGCCCGCCAGCCGATCCACGGCGTTGGTGAAGCCGAGCGCGCCGACCAGATTGGTGACCTCACCGAAGGTGCCGAACGATTTCGGCGCGGGCGAGGCATGGTAGATCGAGGCCAGCAGGTGCGTCTTGCCGACGCCGAATCCGCCGTCGAGGTACAGCCCGGCACCGTCGACCTGCTTCTTCTTCCCGAACAGATTCTTCTTCCCGGCCGCCGCGTGGATCTTCGCGACCTTCCCGGCGAACTGCTCGGCCTTCTCCACGGCCGCCGCCTGGGTCGGCTCCTTCGGATCCGGGATGTAGGAGGCGAAACTCACCTCGTCGAAGGTGGGCGGCGGCACCATCTGGGCGATGAGCTGATCGGCCGGAACCTCCGGATGACGATCGGCGAGGCGTTGTTGCACGCGAGTAGCGTACTGACGTGGTGTGATCGGAACTTATGCAGCGTGCTCCCAATGCGATCCAGTTCACAGCGCTCACCAAGGACGACCTGGTGCGGCTGTACGCCTATCCCGCCCGGCTCGAATCGCCGTGGATCAGAGTCAACTTCGTGTCCAGCATCGACGGCGCGGTCACCGTGGACGGGCGGTCCGGCGCGCTCGGCACGACCGCCGACCACGATGTCTTCATGATCCTGCGGGATCTCGCCGACGTGGTCCTGGTCGGCGCGGGCACGGTCCGGGCGGAGAACTACGCCGGCGCCCGCACCGATACGCACCGGCGCACCCGCCTCTACCAGCACGGCCTCGGCGGAGCCCCGGACGGCGCGCCGCCGCCGGTCGCGGTCGTCAGCGCCAGCGCCGCCCTGGACCCGACCTGCCGGTTGTTCACCGACACTCAGCGCGCGCCGCTGGTGTTCACCACCGCGGCCGCCCCCGCCGAGCGCAAACGGTTGCTCGCCGAGGCGGGCGCGGAGGTGATCGAAGCGGGCGACACCATGGTCACCGGCGCGGACCTGCGGGCGGCGCTGGCGGCCCGCGGGCTGCTGCGGGTGCTGTGCGAGGGCGGGCCGTCGCTGTTCGGCGAACTGATCTCGGCCGGTGCCGCCGACGAGCTGTGCCTGACCCTGTCTCCCCTGCTCGTCGGGGGTACGGCGGGTCGAATCGCGGTGTCGCCCAATGCGTTGCCGACCCCGATGGCCCTGCGGCAGGTGCTCGTCGACGACGACGGCACGCTGCTGACCCGATGGGAGCGCGCAGCGACCCAAGGCTGAAACGGCGCGCCGGACCTGGCAGGCTGTAGCGCATGCGCTGGACTCGGGCCGCCTTGCTGGCGACGTCATCGCTGACGGTTCTCCTCACTGTCGCCGCGTGCGGCGCGGGGCCCTCGGAGCGGCCCGGCGTCGCGGTCGAGCGACCGCACGAGGCCGGTGGCGCGAAATCGACAGTCTCGGCGGCGCCCGCGCCACCCGCGCTGCAGTCCCCCAAAACCGACCTGAGCTGGCGTGACTGCGCGGTGCCCACCTTCAATCTGCTGGGTCTGGGCGCCCCGCCCGCCGGCGTGATCATCGAATGCGCCGAGTACTCGACGCCGATCGACGCCGGCGGCGCCATCCTCGGCACCTTCCGCAACGGCGCGGTGCGAGCCCGGCTGCAGCAGACTCCGGCCGGAGCCGCACCGCTGGTGCTGACCTCCGGCAGCGATCGTTCCTCCACCGCCACCGTCGCGGGCCTGGCCGCCGGACCGGCCGCGGCGGTGCTGGCCGAACACCCGATCGTCGCGGTGGACCGCCGCGGCATGGGCAGTTCGCAGCCGATCGACTGCATGCCCCTCGAGACCCGTCGCGCGGTGGCCGACAACGGCCAATCCGCCCCGGGCGGCGGCGATCCCGTGGACACCATGGCCAAGCTGAGCCAGGACGCGACCATCGCCTGCCAAGACTTCCTGCAGCCGTATCAGGGCACCTTCGACGCCGCGCACGCCGCCGACGACATCGAGCAGCTGCGCAAGCAATGGCAGGTGGACACGATCGCGCTGCTCGGCACCGGCAACGGCGCCCGGGTGAGCATGAGCTACGCCGCCAAATACGGCGATCACCTCTCCCGGCTGGTGCTCGACTCCCCCGAGGCCGTCAACGCCGACGCGGTCGGGCGGGCCGAGCAACGGGTCAAGGGCGCGGAGGCGGCGCTGACCGGTTTCGCGCAGCGCTGTGCCGCGATCGGGTGCGCGCTGGGCGCCAATCCCCGTGCGGCCGTGACCGATCTGGTGAACCGCGCGGCGGCCGGACAGCTGGGCGACCTGTCGGCGGGCGTACTGCTCACCACCATTTCCGGCTTCCTCGGCGACCCGCGCGCCGACCAGGTCGGCCACATCACCGAACTCGCCGACGCGCTGGCCGCCGCAGGGCGCGGCGATCGCGGCTCGCTCGACAACCTGGTGCTGCGCGAATCGGCGGCCGTCGACTCGGACGGGCAGTTCGTCGCCCGCTGCAGCGACAACCAGCAGCCCGCCACGCCGACTCGGGCCAAGGACCTCGTGACCGCCTGGGGCGGGCAATATCCGGCGTTCGGCAAGGCCGCCGCGACCCGGTTGATGGCGTGCAGCGCGTGGCCGGTACCCAGTCCGCCGCAGCTGCCGGAGAAGTACTCCGGCCCGGTCTTGGTGCTGGGCGCCGCCGCGGACCCGGTGGTGGGCGGCGACGGACGGCCCGCGGTGACCGGCGTGCTCGGCGCGGCCGGGGCGCGCACCGCCTCCGTCGAGTGGCAGGGCTGGGGTCATCCGGTCTTCACGCACACCGGCTGCGCCCAGCGGTACATCAACGAATACGCGAAGGAGGCGAAGCTGCCGCAGGACGGCACCGCCTGCCCCGCCTGAGACGGTATTCGCGACACGAACGCACGCCGAACACCGGGTCCGAGCAACCATTCGAAGGTTTCCGGTGTACCGTGCCCCAGTGTTCCTTCGCCAGCTCGAGCCTCGCACTGCTCGGACCACCACCGAGGTCCTGAACTTCGCACTGTGGCCGTTCGCGGTCATGACCGTGCTGCATCAGGTATTCATCGAGGGCACCAACTTCAACATCACCGATGATTTCGCGCCCGTCTACCGGGCGTCGCTGGCCTTCCTCAACCGCCAGCCGATCTACGGTGAGAACTTCGACCTCGTCGATCCCCATTACCTGTACCCGCCCAGTGGCACCCTGCTGGTCGCGCCGCTCGCCGTCATCGACCCGGAGAAGTCGAAGTGGCTGTTCGTGGCGCTGAACGCGGTGGCGATCGTGCTGGCGTGGTACCTGCTGCTGAAGCTGTTCAAGCTCAGCGTGCGCTCCTACGCCGCGCCGCTGACGCTGCTGCTGATGTTCGCCTCCGAAACCGTCATCAACACACTGGGTTTCGGCAACGTCAACGGCTGCATTCTGCTGGCCGAGGTGCTGTTCATCCACCTGTTGCTCGGGCGGCGGGACCTTTGGGCCGGGCTGGTGATGGGGCTGTCGATCGCGGTGAAACCCACGCTGGCGCCCCTGCTGCTGATACCGCTGGCACGGCGGCAGTGGCGAGTGTTCATCACCGGGCTGGGCGTGCCGGTGGCGCTCATGGCGATCGCGTGGCCGCTGATCAAGGATCCGATGGATTACCTGCACCGGACCCTGCCCTATTCGCTCAAAGCGCGCGACTACTTCAACAGCTCGATCCCCGGCAGCGCCGCGTACTGGGGCCTGGACTCGTGGCTGACCTGGACCATCCGCATCCTGCTGGGCGCGGTCGTGCTGGTCTCGCTGTGGCTGCTGTACCGCTACTACCTGCACGACGAGCTGTTCTTCATCTGCACCGCCGCGGGCGTGCTGCTGACCGCCGAATTCGTGGTGACCGCGCTGGGCCAGCAGTACTACTCGATGCTCCTGTTCCCGTTCCTGATGACGGTGGCGCTGCGCAATTCGGTACTGCGGAACTGGCCTGCGTGGCTGGCCATCTTCGGCTTCATGACCTACGAGAAATGGCTGCTCGACCACTGGCAGAGCACCGGGCGCACGCTCGAGTACCTGCGCGTCACCCTCGGCTGGAGCCTGCTGCTGATCGTGGTGTTCTGCGTGCTCGGCGACCGCTACCTGGCAGCCCGGCGCGACGGGCGGCTGAGCTCGGGAATCGACCCTGTCTTCCTGCTGCCCGACGGCGTGAAACCGCCGGAACCCACTGCCCCATCGACGGCACCCCCGGCCGAACACCACAACGGCAACAACATCTCCGACACAACCGGCGAAGACGAGAACCGAGCCGAGCCCCGCACGCAATCTCAAGCGAGCGCACTCACGTAACCCCCGCAGCCCCGTCATCCCGGCATACGCAGCCCCCGTCATCCCGGCATACGCAGCCCCCGTCATCCCGGCATGCTTTTGGCCGGGATCCATCTCACTCATCAAGGATCCGCTCGATCAGGTCGAGCGTCGCGGCCGTGTGGATCTGCTCGCCGTCTTCGGCGTCGAGCAGATGCCACGCATGCGGCGACCCCCAGCCGCGGACCAGCCAATAACCCGCCCGCCCGGCCCGCGCCGCGAGTTCCCGGACCCGCCGCGTCGCCGGGTCGGTCAGGGGCCGCAAATGCCTGTCGTTCACCCAGCCCACCTCCATAGGTGCTCTACTCGGACTTCGTCGGATATCCGGACACAGCTCTCCGGCGCATTCGCCGATATGTGCTTTCCGGATCAACCGTGATGACGGTGGCGATCTCGTGCAATTTCCGCGGAATGTCCGAGCCGTCGAGATGATGCAGCGCAGGAATGAAGACGGCCTCGACTCCGAGATGTTCGACCACATTGACCAGCCGCTGCATCGGCCGGTCGGTCCGACTGCTGAACGCGACAGTTTTCACGAGGTTGTATCCCAAACGCTTTGCATGCGAACGTATTTTCTCTTCGTCGGCAGACTGCCGTAATCCGGAAACATCCTTGTCCAGATAGCCGATTGCCACCGGGCTCTTGAACACTTCCGCCCAGCTCACGGCTCCTCCCCGTACGAGTTCGACTTTCGAACCGGAACATGTTGTGGCGGTTCACCTTTGGCTCTGCTCATCAAAAAACTCCCTGGGCTTCGATGCTGGGTGTAGGGTGTACCCGGCTCGCAGCGCCGGACGGGGAGAGAACGTCAGCCGCGCAACCGGGTACACAACGGGGATCGAAGCACACGCAGAACTCATTTGGATCATCCGATTAGTAATTCGCGCCAATTTCTACGTTGTCCCAGTGGACGATCCAAAATAAGTCCGCGCGGTGTTCCACAGAATTCGGTACCCGTGATCCACGAGTAGGGCTACACGTGATCCACGACCGACGGAGGAACCACACATGAGCGGGACCAAGGGCCGACCGACGAATGCGAACCCGACCACCGGCGTGCCCCGGCGGCAACTGGGCCGCTACCTGCGCGACATGCGCCAGGCCTACGGCATGTCGATCCGCAACGCGGCCAAGGCAATCGGCGTCGGCGACGGCACCTTACAGCGCCTCGAAACCGGCGCGGCATCGGTGATCCACGACGAGCACCTGGAGGCGCTGTGCGAGCTGTACGAGCGCCCAGACATGCTCTCCGCGCTGAAGGCCCTTGCTGCACAAGGGAAGAAGCCGAACTGGTGGCATCAATACGGAGACGTGATCCCGGAAACCTTCAACCTGTACGTGGGTCTAGAAGCAGCGGCGAAGGACCTGCACATCTACCGGCCCGACTTGATTCCCGGCCTGTTCCAGACACAGGATTACGCTCGCGCGCTCGATACGCTCTACTTCCCGGATGACACACTCCCCGAACTCGAACGGCGCATCCGCGTCCGACGTGAACGGCAGAATCTCATCATGCGGAAGGTGTCTCCCGTATCGGTTGACCTGGTGGTCGACGAAGGAGTCCTCCGCCGCGTCGTCGGCGGGCCGCAAGTCATGTCGAACCAGCTCCGGTACCTTGCCGACATGCCCGCCAATGTGCGAGTTCGAATCCTGCCCAACTCCGCGGGTTTCCCGCTGGGCACCGCGACAGGGCCCTTCATACTCCTGGACTTCGGAGTAGACAGTAGGGGCTATCCCCACGAGCCGCCCGTGGTCTATGTCGAAAGCTACACGGGGAACATATATTTGGAGCAAACAGAAAGCGTGCGAAGGTATCGCAAGGCTTTCGACGTGATCCACGGGGTAGCGTTGGGAGTTCCAGACAGCAAGCTTCTGCTACGGCAGACGGCTAAGGAGTACGCGCGGTGAACATAGATCTGACCGGGGCGAAGTGGTTCAAGTCCAGCTGGAGTTCAGGCGGCAACGAGTGCGTGGAGGTAGCCCACCTCGCCACAGGCATGGTCGGCGTTCGCGACTCCAAGAACCCGACCGGCCCCGCGCTCGTCTTCACCCCGAGTGAGTGGGAAGCGTTCACGGGTGGCGTGAAAGACGGAGAATTCGACCGGGCGTAAGACCCGGATCCGATAATTTCCTGAGCGGATGAAAGTAGGCCCTGCAGAAAGCAGGGCCTACTTCGTTTCGGTCTTGTGCGATGCGGCCGCGCCTCGGCGACCGCTGCGAGCCATTAGACTGTGCGCATGAGTTCCGACTCCGATACCTCACTACCGGCACCGAAGATTCAGCTCTCGCCGCAGGAATGGCGGGCGCGGTTGTCGCCGCAGGAGTACGCGGTGTTGCGGGAGGCGGGGACCGAGCGTGCCTACACCGGCGAGTACACCGACACCGAGACCGGCGGGGTGTACGCGTGCCGGGCCTGCGGCGCGGAGCTGTTCCGCAGCACGGAGAAGTTCCACTCGCATTGCGGCTGGCCCTCGTTCTTCGACCCGGCCGACTCGGACGCGGTGCTGCTGCGTACCGACGACTCGCTGGGCATGCGCCGCGTCGAGGTGCTGTGCGCGAACTGCCACAGCCACCTCGGCCACGTCTTCGAAGGGGAGGGCTATCCGACCCCGACCGACAAGCGGTACTGCATCAACTCCATCTCGTTGCGCCTGCACCCCTCGGACAACGCAACAGACGGAGAGGACGGATGAACCTTACGACCGGAGCCGTATCCTCCGCATGACCCGAAAATCCGGGGCTGCCGGTGTCAGTGACCGGTTCAGGGCAGGGCGGCGATCAGCTTCTCGACCTCCACGCGCGGCCCGGTGAAGAACGGGATCTCCTCGCGGACGTGCCGGCGCGCCTCGGTGGCGCGCAGGTCGCGCATCAGGTCGACGATGCGGTGCAGTTCGGGGGCCTCGAAGGCGAGAATCCACTCGTAGTCGCCCAGCGCGAACGACGACACCGTGTTGGCGCGCACGTCGGGATAGCCGCGGGCCTCCTTGCCGTGGTCGGCGAGCATCTTGCGGCGCTCCTCGTCGGGCAGCAGGTACCAGTCGTAGGACCGCACGAACGGGTAGACGCAGATGTAGTTGCCCGGCTCCTCGCCCGCGAGGAAGGCCGGGACGTGACTCTTGTTGAACTCGGCGGGGCGGTGCAGTGCGGCATTGCTCCACACGGGCGCGCTGGCCCGGCCCAGTTCGGTGGTGCGGCGGAAGTCGGCGTAGGCGGACTGCAACTCCTCGATGCGCTCGGCGTGCGTCCAGATCATGAAATCGGCGTCCGCCCGCATGCCCGCGACGTCGTAGATGCCGCGCAGCACCACGCCGCGCTCGCCCAGCGAGTCGAAGAACTCCCTCGCCTCCTTGATCGCCGCCTCCCGATCCTCACCCAGCACCCCGGGCTGCACCTGGAACACCGAGAACATCAGGTACCGGATGGTCGAGTTGAGAGCCTGGTAATCGAGTCGCGCCATGCCCCCATCCTGCCACTGCCGATCACACCCCCGCACCGCCGCACCCCGTGCATGTTCCCGCACCCCGACTCGCCGCCGAAACGCCGTGCGCGACAAGGCAAAGCGTGCGGGAATCCCCAGCTGTCGGTACCCGCTGCCACGCTCCACCCATGCCACAAATCACCCACACACCACACCTCCGTCCCACCACCGCGACCCCGCCGCCGACCGCCTCACCCCATCGCCCCAAAGCCACTACACAATGCAATCGGCGCACACGTGCCAGCACCCCCTCGGCGACAACCATGTCCGAGACCCCCAAGCGATACGGCCAGCCAAGTTTCGCGAGCCCACGCTCAACACCCACGGCACCAAAGGCCGGCGGACAAACGAATCAGCCGAGCCGCACCAGCCCTCGCTCGGCGGTCGCCGTGCCCGAGGTCAGCGGGCGATACGGTACGCCGGGTAGTGCAAGCACGCGCCCGAAGCCCGCAGCACCCATCACCACCAAGCAAAGCAATCAGCCAAGTTGCACCAACACCCGCTCGGCAACCGCCGTGCCCGCAGTCCGCAGCCGATACGGCCAGCCGCGTTGTACGACTGCGCGCCCGACACCCACGGCACCCAAAGCCGCCCGGCAAAACAATCAGCCGAGGTGCACCAGCACGCGGCCGACGGTCGCCGTGCCCGAAGTCAGCAGCCGATACGGCCAGCCGCGTTGTGCAAGCGCGCACTCGACACCCACAGCACCAAAAGCCACCCAGCAAAACAATCAGCCGAGGCGTGCCAGCACCCGCTCGGCAACCGCCATGCCCGAGATCAGCGGGCGATGCGATCAGCCGAGATGTGCCAGTACGCGCTCGGCGGCTGCTGCGCCGGAAGCCGCGCAGGCGGGGACGCCTACGCCGTGCAGGTATGCGCCCGCGACCGCGAGGCCCGGCAGATCGGCGAGACCGGCTTCGATGGTGGCGACGCGGTCGAGGTGGCCGGGAGCGTATTGCGGGAGGCCGCCGTGCCAGCGCTGGACCCGGGCGGCGACAGGAGTAATCGGGATACCGGTCACCGTTGAAAGGTCCGCGGCCGCGGCGGCAATCAAGTCGTCGTCGGACCAGGACAGCAGCGAGTCGTCGCCGAAACGCCCGAAGGACGCGCGGACGAGTGCGACCTCGCGGGTGGCCAGGTGCGGCCACTTGCGGCTGGAGAGCGTGAATGCCTTGGCGCGCAAGGGTTCGCCGGTGGCGACCAGAATGCCGGAGTTGTCGGGCAGCGGCGTATCCACGGGCAGCGCCAGGGCGACGACCGCCGACGAGGACAGCTCGATCCCAGCTGTCGCGGCCGCTGCGGCAGGCGCCACCGCACGCAGCAGGGTTGCCGTCACCGGCGCGGGGGTCGCGAGGACCACCGCGTCCAACTCGCCCACCGCGTCCGCCGCGACCACCGAGCCCATCCCGTCCACCGGGTCCGTCTTGCCCACCGAACCCATCTCGCCCGCCGAGTCCATCCCACCCACCAGGTCGAGCCGCCAGCCATTCGACGTCCGCGTCAGTTCCCTTGGGGTACAGCTAGTTTCGAGAGCGGGCGCGGCGGCTTTCAGCAGCGCGTCCAGCAGCACCCGGTATCCGTCGCGGATGCCGCCGAAGACAGGTGCGGTCGAGGGCGGCGGCAGTGCGTCGGTGACCGCCTGTGACAGGCTCGCCGCGCCCGCGTCGAGGGCGGCGGCCAGGGTCGGCAGCGCGGCCCGCACGCCGATCGAATTCGCCAGTCCCGCATACACTCCCCCGAGCAGCGGATCCACACTGCGCCGCACCACCTGCTCCCCGAACCGGGCGGCGACGAGTTCACCGACCGCCATGTCACCGCCGCGTACCCAGTCGAACGGCCGCGCGGGCTCGTCCGCGATCCATGCCAGCGTCGCCTCGTCCACCAGCCCGGCCACTGCCTCCGGCCCGGCCGGAATTCCCATCAGCGTGCGTTCCGGCAGCGGGTGCGCCGCCCCTCCCGACCAGATGAGTGGGCGTTTCCCCGCCGGGTACACCAGCTGGTCCGCCAAACCCAATTCGTCCAGCAGAGCGGGGATTTCGGGCCGACGGCCCACGAACGCCTCCGCCCCCAGGTCGACCGGCTCCCCCGCGATATCGTCGGTGCGCAGAATGCCGCCGATCCGCTCGGACCGCTCCAGCAGCACCAGCTCGAGTTCCGGGCCCAGCGCCTTCCGGAGCCGATACGCGGCCACCAGCCCGCTGATCCCCGCACCCACCACCGCGATCCGCATCGATCACTCCTCGCCCGCTCACACCGTCGCACGCGGGCGGCCGCACCCCTGCGGACCACCGCATGCCCTGTTCTGGAAGGTACCCGCACCAGCGCGACCGACCGTTACGGGCCACCGACCTCGCCGCGGCACATACGGTGGCCGCATGGAGATTCCCGACCTGGCAGAGCTGATCTGGCTGTTCGAGGACGAGCCGACCCGGGGGCACGACGATCTCGACTGGCCGGTGGGGCTGCACTCGTTCCGCTTGACCCGGCGCAGCACGACCGTGCTCTTCTCGCTGGACCCGACGGCCGGAGACGCCTACTTGAGCATGTACTCGGGCGACGAGGAGATCGCCTATCTGGGGCGCCTGCGCCGGGTCGACCGGCTGACCGTGCTGCGCGAGCCCGACCGCGAGGGCCTGCGGCTGTGGTTCCACGGCGACACGCACGAACCGCTGACACTGCACACCAAGCCCGGCATCCGATTGTCCTGGGACGTGCGGCCGCTCGGGGAGTGGTAGCCCGCCTACAACGGCACGGGCAGGTTGTGGATCAGCTCGACCGTGGCGGTGATGGCGCCCGGGTCGGTCTGGGGCAGCACACCGTGGCCGAGGTTGAAGATGTGGCCGGTGGCGCCCATCGCGATCGCCTCGTCGGCCTCGTGGGCGATGCGGCGCACCTCGCGCTCGATCACTGCGGGCCCGGCGAACAGCACCGCGGGATCCAGGTTGCCCTGCAACGCCTTTCCTGCACCGACCCGGCGTACCGCGTCGGTGAGCGGCACCCGCCAGTCCACCCCGACCACGTCGGCGCCCGCCTCACCCATCGCGCCCAGCAGCTCCCCCGTGCCCACCCCGAAGTGGATGCGCGGCACGCCGGCGGCCGCCAGCTCGGCGAACACCCGCGCCGAATGCGGCAGCACGAACTCCCGGTACTGCGCGAGCGACAGCGCACCGGCCCAGGAGTCGAACAGCTGCACGGCGTCCACGCCGGCGCCGAGCTGCGCGCGCAGGAATTCGATGGTGATGTCGGTGAGCAGGCCCAGCAGCGTATGCCAGGTGTCGGAGTCGGCGAGCATCATCGCCTTGGTGCGCTCATGGTTCTTGCTGGGTCCGCCCTCCACCAGATAGGAGGCGAGAGTGAAAGGGGCACCGGAGAATCCGATCAGCGGCGTGCCGCCGAGTTCGTCCAGCAGCAGCCGCACACCGTCGATGACAGCGCCGACCTCCTCGCGGCGCAGCCGGGGCAGGGCGCGCACATCGTCGGCGGTACGCACCGGATTCGCGATCACCGGTCCCACGCCGGGCACGATGTCGAGGTCGATTCCGGCCGCCTTGAGGGGAACGACGATGTCGGAGAACAGGATCGCCGCGTCGACCCCGTGCCGCCGAACCGGCTGCAGCGTGATCTCGCACAGCAGCTCGGGATCGAAGCACGACTCCAGCATGCCGACGCCCGCCCGCACCTCCCGGTACTCGGGCAGCGACCGCCCGGCCTGCCGCATGAACCAGACGGGACGCCGGTTCGGCGTGCCGCCGGTGGCGGCAGCGAGGAACGGCGCATCGGACAACCGGCGGCGAGTTGGAGTGCTCATCACCGCTATCGTATGCGGGCTCGCGATCGGTCTTCGCCACGCGGTCGACGGTCACCGACGCACATCCTCACTGCGAACGCCAGAATGCACGCAGCGGCGCGCCTCCGACCGCCTCGGGCCGTTCAGGTCTACCGTCACCTTCGTGACACCGCTCGACTTCCGCGACGGCGCCGCACCGACCCCGGGCCCGGACAGCGAACCAGCCCAGTTTCGCGCCGCGGTCGATGCGATGGGCAGCGCATCCGTGCACCCCAGGATCGAGCTTGCACCGATCCGGCCGCCACAGCGCCTGGCACCTTATTCATACGCCATCGGAGCCGAAGTCAAACATCCGGACGCGAACGTGGTTCCGGTCGATTCCGAGGGCGACGCGTTCGGGCGGCTGATCCTGCTACACGACCCCAACGGCCACGAGGCCTGGCACGGTGTGTTCCGTCTCGTGGCCTACATCCAGGCCGATATCGACGCCGCGCTGGCCGGCGATCCGCTGCTGCCGGAGGTGGCCTGGAGCTGGCTGGTGGACGCCCTGGAATCGCGGGCCGAGCCGTTCACCGCGCTGGGCGGCACCGTCACCTCCACCAGTTCGGTCCGCTACGGCGATATTGCCGGTCCCCCGCGGGCCTACCAGCTGGAGCTGCGAGCATCCTGGACGGTTGGCTCCACAGATCTCGGACCACACGTCGAGGCTTTCTGCGAAGTACTGGCCTACGCGGCCGGTTTGCCGCCCGCGGGCATAACTCATTTGCGGCCGCGTCCGCAGATTGCCGACGACCAGTTCTGACCGCCACGTAAAGTTCTGGGCTATGCCCGTTGCCGACGAGTCCGAGAACCCCACGCGGATCGAAGGGAACGACGATGCCGTCGTGCCATTGCTGGCGCCGGTGGACGGCGTGCCACCGGTGCTCGAGACGGCCGCGGCCGTCGCCGACGCCGCGGCCCGCCTCGCCGCCGGCGCGGGACCGCTGGCCGTGGACGCCGAGCGCGCCTCGGGGTTCCGCTATTCCAACCGCGCCTATCTGATCCAATTGCGCCGCCGGGGGTCGGGGACCTTCCTCATCGATCCGATCCCGGTGACCGACGCGCTCGCGCCGCTGGCCGAGGCGATCAACGACCTGGAGTGGGTGCTGCACTCGGCGGACCAGGATCTACCCGGGCTGGCCGAACTGGGGCTGCGGCCGGCGCGACTGTTCGATACCGAACTGGGCGGGCGGCTGGCCGGGTTCGAGCGGGTCGGGCTGGCGGCGATGGTGGAGAAGCTGCTGGGCCGCGAGCTACGCAAGGGGCACGGCGCGGCCGACTGGTCGACCCGCCCGTTGCCCGCGGAATGGCTGAACTACGCCGCTCTCGACGTGGAGCTGTTACTCGAGTTACGCGACGAGGTCGCGGCCTCGCTCGAGAAGCAGGGCAAGACCGAGTGGGCGGCACAGGAATTCGAGCATGTGCGCACCACCGAGCCCGCCGCGCCGAAGGCCGACCGCTGGCGGCGCACCTCCGGTATCCACGCCCTGCGCCGCACACGTCAGCTCGCCGTGGTGCGCGAATTATGGTCGGCCCGTGACCAGTTGGCGCGCCACCGGGATGTGGCGCCGGCGCGGGTACTGCCGGATTCGGCGATCATCGCTGCGGCGCAGGCGGATCCGAAATCGATCGGCCAATTGCGCGCGCTGCCCGTCTTCGGCGGCCCGCGCCAGCGGCGGCATTCGCGGGAGTGGCTGGCCGCGGTGGACCGGGCCCGGGCACTACCGGAATCCGACCTGCCGACACTGACCCAGCCCTACGACGGTCCGCCCCCGGTGAACCGCTGGGAGCGCCGCGATCCGGTCGCCGCCGCCCGCCTCACCCGCGCTCGCGCCGCCATGAGCGAACTGTCGGAAGAACATTCGATACCGGTGGAAAACCTGCTCACCCCCGACCTGCTGCGCAGGCTGTGCTGGGACGGGCTACCGGAATTCCGCTCCGGCACGGCCCCGGACGCCCCCGCCCAAGCCATCGACGACTACCTGAAAGCCGGAGGCGCGCGTCCATGGCAGCGCGAGCTCGCCGCCCCCCGCCTGGCAGCCGCGCTGTTCGACTAGCGCCTGCGGTGATCCCTGCGCCATTCCGGCATGCTTCTGGCCGGAATTCAGTGCGCTGACGTGGTTCCCGGCCAAAAGCATGCCGGGATGACGATCGTCTAGCTGGGTCGCCTTGCCGCCGTGGAGCGCCCGCTCAGTCCTCGTACACCGGGGTGCGGCGGTCTCGGCGGGCGCGGATCGCCTCGTCGAAGTTCTCCGTGGTCAGCCGGACGTACAACTGTGCGGTGCCCTCGTGTTGCATGTGGGATTCGAAGCTGCCCGCCTCCATTCCGCTCCACAGCATGCGCTTGGTGAGTTCGGTGCCGACCCGGCTGAATCCGATAATGCGCTCCGCCAGGTCGTAGCACGCGTCGAGGAGTTCCTCCGCGAGCACCGTGCGCGAGACCAGGCCGATGCGCTCGGCCTCGGCGGCGTCCACGTCGCGGCCGGACAGCATGATCTCGAAGGCCCGCGACGCGCCGATGGCCCGCGGCAGCAGATAGCTCATGCCCAGTTCGGTCGAGGCGAGCCCGTTGTTGATGCCCGCCGCGCGGAAATAGGCGCCCTCGGCGGCGAGGCGGATGTCCGCGCCGACACTCAGACAGAAGCCGCCGCCGATGGCCGCGCCGTTCACCGCCGCGATCACCGGCTGATGCATGCGGCGCAGCGCGATCATCACGTCGTTGAGCAGGTCCATCGAGCGGCGCGCGACGGTAGTGCGGGTGAGCCCGCCGACATTGGGCACCTTGCCCGCGCCTTGCAGGTCTGCCCCGGAGCAAAAGCCGGAACCAGCGCCGGTGAGCACCACCACGCGCACGTCGTTGTCGGCGGCCACCGCCTCCAGCGTCTCGCGCAGCGGGACCATCACGTCGAAGGCCATGGCGTTCATCCGCTCGGGGCGGTTCAGGGTGACCAGCGCGATCTGCGGACGCGGCTTCTCGACGAGTACGAACGACATGCGACTACCTCCCGGACGACTGGGAGGAACTGTAACCTGTTACAGAATCTTCGCGAAAGTCCCGAGCCGACAGCCGAACCGGACGACGCGACGGCCGACGGCTACCCGGAGGTCGGGTACCGGCGGAGGTTCAGATCCCGCCCAGCCAGCCGGTGACCCGGCGGGCGATGTCCTCGGGAGTGAGACCCAACTCCTGATGGATCTGGGCGCGTGAGCCGTGGTCCAGGAATTGCTGCGGCACACCGAGATCGCGGGTCGGCACGTCCATGCCCGCCGCGCGCAGCCGCGACGACAGCGTGCAGCCGATGCCGCCGTGCATGCCGCCGTCCTCGATGGTGACGACCAGCCGGTAGTTCTCGGCCAGCTTCACCACCGTGTCGGAGACCGGCAGCACCCAGCGCGGATCCAGCACGGTGACCGAGAAGCCTTCGGCGGTCAGCAGATCCGCGGCCTGCACGGCGTGCTGGGCGAACGGACCCACCGCGACCAGCAGCACGTCGCCGCGGACGGTCTGCGCGGTCCCGCCCTCGGGCATGCGCAGCACGTCCACGCCGTCCAACCGCTCCACCGCCGAGAGGTCCTCGGGCACAGCGCCTTTCGGGAAGCGGACGGCGGTCGGGCCGTCCTGCACCGACAGCGCCTCGGCCAGTTCCTCGCGCAGGGTCGTCGCGTCGCGCGGGGCCGCGACGCGGATGCCGGGCACGATCCCCAGCACCGACAGGTCCCACATGCCGTTGTGGCTGGCGCCGTCGTCGCCGGTCACCCCGGCCCGGTCGAGCACCAGGGTCACCGGCAGGCGCAGCAGCGCCACGTCCATCAGCAACTGGTCGAAGGCGCGGTTGAGGAAGGTCGAGTAGATGGCGACCACCGGGTGCAGCCCGCCCAGGGCGAGGCCGGCCGCGGAGGTCATGGCGTGCTGTTCGGCGATGCCGACATCGAACATGCGATCCGGGAAGCGCTTGCCGAAGGGAGTCAGCCCGGTCGGGCCGGGCATGGCGGCGGTAATCGCGACGATGTCGTCGCGCTGCTCGCCCTGACGGATCAGCTCATCGGAGAACACCGAGGTCCAGCCGACGGACTTGCCGCCGCGCGGCTGGCCGGTCGCCGGATCGATGGCGCCGATCGAGTGCATCTGATCGGCCTCGTGGTCCTCGGCATGCCGGTACCCGTGCCCCTTCTGCGTGACCACGTGCACGATGGCCGGGCCGCCGAAGTCCTTGGCGCGCCGCAGCGCAGCCTCCAGCGCGGCCGTATCGTGACCGTCGACCGGGCCGAGGTATTTCAGGCCGAGATCGCTGAACAGTTCCTGCGGGGCCACCGCGTCCTTGATCCCGGCCTTGAGTGCGTGCAGCATCGAATACGCCGAGCTGCCCACGTGCGGAATCCCTTGCACGAACCGCTTGGTGGCGTCGAGCGCCTGCTCGTAGGCGGGCTGCATGCGCAGCGCGCTGAGCCGGTCGGCCAGACCGCCGATGGTCGGCGAGTAGGAGCGGCCGTTGTCGTTGACGACCACGATCAGCGAGCGGTCCGGTCCGGCGGCGATATTGTTCAACGCCTCCCAGCACATGCCGCCGGTGAGCGCGCCGTCGCCGACCACCGCGACCACGTGCCGCCGCTGGCCGGTCAGCGCGAACGCCTTGGCCAGGCCGTCGGCGTAGGACAGCGAGGCCGAGGCGTGCGAGGACTCCACCCAGTCGTGGGCGCTCTCGGACCGGCTCGGGTAGCCGGACAGCCCGCCCTGCTTGCGGAGCGTGTCGAACCCGTCCTGGCGGCCGGTGAGGATCTTGTGCACGTAGGCCTGATGGCCGGTGTCGAAGATGATGGGATCGGCCGGCGAATCGAAACTTCGATGCAGCGCGATCGTCAACTCCACCACTCCGAGGTTCGGTCCCAGATGACCACCCGTCACCGCGACCTTGCGAACCAGGAACTCGCGAATCTCCTCCGCGAGTTGCTCGAGCTCCGACGCCGTGAGCCGGCGCAGGTCCTCGGGCGTATCGACCCGGGAAAGAACTCCCACCGCTATTACTCCCTCTGGATGGCTCGTTAGTTTCAGACAGTCTACGGAGCCGTCCAGGACCCTGATGACCAGAATGGCAAGCGCGCCCAGGACACTGCGGCGTGTTGTGAGGCGTGACATATCCGCACCGGACCACCTGCTGGGCAACGGCTGTGCGACAGGGCAGTATCGAGAACACTGCTCGGACGCGTCGGAGGCGGACCGGGTGGCCGCACCGATCACCCACGCAGGAGGCCGGATGACCGACGACGACCGACACCACCCCGCCACCGTCACCACCTTCGGGCACGGGACCGCCCACGGCACGCCGGACCTGATGCAGGTGTCGATCTCCATCGAGACCCGCGCGAGTACGGTCGCGCTCGCCTACGGCCAAGCCGGTGAGCGCACCGCGGCAGTCACCGCCGCGCTGCGCGGGGACGGCGTGCGCTCCACCGACATCGGCACCAGCGGGCTGTCGGTCCGCACCGAGACCACGTGGACCGAGGACAGCGGCTCCCGCATCACCGGCTACGTGGCGACCACCGCGCTGACCGTGTCGCTGCGCACGGACCGGACCGACTCCGGCGATCCCGATCCGGCGACCGTGGTGGCCCACGCCGTCGAGGCGGGCGGCGACGACGTCCGTCTCGGCGGGCTGAACCTCACCTTCGCCGACACCGAAACCCTGCTGGTGCGCGCCCGCGACGCCGCCTGGGACGACGCCCACGCCAAGGCCACCCGCTACGCCGCCCGCGCCGGCCGCGCACTGGGCCCCGTACTCGAGATCACCGAGAACACCACCGCCGCCCCCGCCCCGCTCGGCGGCTCCGAGTTCAAAATGGTCGCGATGGCCGCCCCGGCCTCCCCCGTCCCCATCGAATACGGCGAATCCGAACTCTCCGCCACCCTCCGCGCCACCTGGCTTCTGGACTGACGGGCACAACAACCGCCGCCAGGCCCTCCACGCGCATTCAGTGAGGCCGCACTCGCCGTGGCGTCTGGCGACCGCGTAGCCGAATTCGCGCAAGAGTCGCCGGGCCGTGGAGCGGGCTCAGGACACCTTTGCCGTACTTGCGCCGTAGGAATGGTGTGGCGGTCAGGGACTGGTGCGCTCCAGGAGGGCGAGGCATTCGACGTGGTGGGTGGCGGGGAAGGCGTCGAAGGCGCGGAGGTGGGTGACGTGGTAGCCCGCTGTGCGGTAGAGGCCGATGTCGCGGGCGAAAGAGGCTGGGTCGCAGCCGATGTGGACGATGCGGGCGGGGGTGGCGGCGGCCAGGGCGGTGATCACGCCCTTCCCGGCACCGGCGCGTGGCGGGTCGAGGACGACGACTTGTGGTGTGGGCGAATCGGTTCGGTCGGTCAGCCAGCGTTCCACGCGCTGCGCGCTCAGGCCGACCGTGGGCAGGTCGCGCAGTGCGGCGGTGCCGTCGGCCACCGCCGAGCGCGCGGTTTCGACGCCGTGCACCACACCTGCGACCCCCACCTGCTCGGCGAGACGGGCGGCGAATACGCCCGCGCCGCTGTAGAGATCCCACGCCGTGGCACCGGGCTCGGCCGCCGACCATTCCGCGACCACATCGGAATAGCATTGCGCCGCACCGATATGCGGCTGCCAGAAACCGGTCGCCGACACCTCCCAGCGTCGTCCGGCCACGTACTGGACCGCCCGCCCGCTGCCTTCGACGATCCGTTCGGGCCGGGCCGCGTGCGCCGCCGCCCGCCGCGCCGCGGTGCTGCGCCGATCTCCGCCGTGGCGACCACCCTGCCGCGTGGGCGCCAGCTCCACGATGTGCCGCAGGCCGTCTCCGTCGACGGCAACGACGAGTTCCGCGCCCGGCGTCCACGTCCGCTCGGCAATGCCGTCCATGGCGCCCGAAACCGGTTGCGGGCAGCGCAGATCCGCCAGCACATCGGTGCTGCGATACCGGTGCACCCCCGCGCGCCCGTCCGCATCGACAACCAACCGCACCCGAGTCCGCCACCCGCCGGCCCCCTGCGCGTTCGGCCGGTGCTCGAACACACTGCCGCCCAACGGGATAGGCTCCACCTCGACCTCGGTCTCCCAGCCCGCCACCCGGCGCAACTGCTCGGCGACCACGGCGGCCTTCAGTTCCCGCTGCGCACGGGGTGTCGCGAAGGAGAAGTCACAGCAACCGGCCCCGCCCGGGCCCGATACCGGGCACGTCGCGGGCACGCGATCCGGCGACGCCTCCAGGATCTCGACCGCGTCGGCCCGGCAGAACGACTTCCCGCGATCCTCGGTCACCCGCGCCCGCACCAGTTCCCCCGGCAGTCCGTGCCGCACGAACAGCACCCGCCCCTCGTACCGCGCGACACAGAACCCACCGTGCCCGGGGGCACCCAGCCGAACCTCGAAAACTTCCTCCTCCCAATCACTTCCACGCCCGGCGCTCATCGCCCACCCACCGACACGACGGCGGGGCGGTCGTCACACCACCGGTGAGCAGGCCAGAACCGCTCTGAGCAGCATCGGGCCGTGAACCTCGCGACACACCTCAGGCGCTGTCCCGTCATTGCCGCTCGCCGTAACCTCGGCGCACCGCACCCGGCGCGCTCTCGATGCCCGCCTGCCCGGCCTTCGCCGAGGAGGAACTCAACTGCCACGGCACGCTGGTCACCATCACGCCGGGCTCGAACAGCAACCGTCCCTTGAGGCGCAGGGCGCTCTGGTTGTGCAGCAACTGTTCCCACCAGTGCCCGACTACGTATTCGGGGATGAACACCGTCACCACGTCGCGGGGCGCGTCCTTGCGGACGCGCTTGACGTAATCCACTACGGGCTTGGTGATCTCGCGGTACGGCGACTCGACCACCTTCAGCGGCACCGGGATATCGCTCTTCTCCCACTCCCGCACCAGCTGGCGGGTGTCGGCCTCGTCGACGTTCACCGTGACCGCCTCGAGCATGTCCGGCCGGGTCGCGCGCGCGTAGGCGATCGCGCGGCGGGTCGGCAGGTGTAGCTTCGACACCAGCACGATGGAGTGGGTGCGGCTGGGCAGGACCCCGTCCCAGGTCTGCTCGTCGAGTTCGGTCGACACCGAATCGTAGTGGCGGCGAATCATTCTCATCAGCACGAAGATCGCCGCCATGGTGACGATGGCGATCCAGGCGCCGGCCAGGAACTTGGTGAGCAACACGATGATCAGCACCGCGCCGGTCATGGTGAGCCCGATGCCGTTGATCACCCGCGACCGCATCATGCGCCGCCGCAGCGCCGGATCGGTCTCGGTGCGCAGCAACCTGGTCCAGTGCCGCAGCATGCCGGTCTGACTCAGCACGAACGACACGAACACGCCCACGATGTAGAGCTGGATCAGCCGCGTCACCTCGGCGCCGAACAGCACCACGAACGCGATCGCGGCGCCGGAGAGGAACAGGATGCCGTTGCTGAACGCCAGCCGGTCCCCGCGAGTGTGCAGCTGGCGCGGCAGGAACCGGTCCTGCGCCAGGATCGAGCCGAGCACCGGGAACCCGTTGAACGCGGTATTGGCCGCGAGCACCAGGATCAGCGCGGTCACCACGGTCAGGAAGTAGAACCCGGCCGGGAAGCCCTGGAACACCGCGTGCGCCAGCTGCGCGATCAGCGTCTTCTGCTGGTAACCGGCCGGCGCGCCGACCAGATCGGCGGCGTCGTGCGCGTAGACCAGGCCGATCCGGCGCGCCAGCAGGATGATGCCGATCAGCAGCGAGATCGCGACCAGCCCGAGCATCAGCAGCGTGGTCGCGGCATTGCGGGACTTGGGTTTCCGGAACGCCGGCACCCCGTTGCTGATGGCCTCGACACCGGTCAGTGCCGCACAGCCGGACGAGAAGGCCCGCGCGATGAGGAAGGCGAAGGCGATGCCCTGCAGATGCGCGTTCTCGCCCTCCAGGGCGAACCCGAACGATTCGGCGTGCACCTCGTCACCGAACACCTCGATCCGCACGAATCCCCACGCCAGCATGAGGAACATGCCGACCATGAACGCGTAGGTCGGAACGGCGAACATGGTCCCCGACTCCCGCACGCCACGCAGATTCATCGCGGTCAGCACGACGATCGCCACGACCGCGAACAACACCTTGTGGGTATCGACGAACGGCACCGCCGAACCGATATTCGATGCCGCCGAGGAGATCGATACCGCGACGGTCAGCACGTAGTCGACCAGCAGCGCGCTGCCCACCGTCAAACCCGCTGTCGGCCCGAGGTTCACCGTGGCGACCTCGTAGTCACCACCACCGGACGGATAGGCGTTCACGTTTTGCCGATAGCTGGCCACGACGACCGCCATCACCGCCGCCACCGCCAGCCCGACCCACGGCGCGTACACGTAGGCCGACAGCCCCGCCGTGGACAGGACGAGAAAGATCTCCTCGGGGGCATAGGCCACCGAAGACAGGGCATCGGAGGCGAATACCGGCAGCGCGATTCGCTTGGGCAGCAGCGTATGACCCAATGAATCGCTACGGAATGGGCGGCCGACCACCATTCGCTTCGCGGCCGTCGTCAACTTGGACACTCCTGCGAGCATAAGGCAGTCCCGCCCGCCCGCGCCCAGCCGCCGTGGCCTCGATTCCCGCGCGCCGCGCGACGGTTGCTCCGCGGATGCCGACCGCACCCGCCATGCCCTGCGGCGGGTTTGAAGCGCGGACGGAGGGGGAACGTGGGTGTGGTCGATGGTCAGCGGGTACGGTTCCACCCACAGGGAACCAGACCGCACATCACGGTTTTCGGGAATTGGGGTTGGCAGGGTGTACGTAGTGATCATGGGGTGCGGGGGGGGGGGGTGCGCCCACCCCCGCCCCCAGGGCCCGGTCGGGGACGACCTGGCGCGGGTAGACCGGG
>NZ_JARWOP010000126.1 GCF_029868745.1 Nocardia wallacei
GGGGGGGGTGCGGGGGTTTTGTGGTGGGGGGGGGGGGGGGGGGGGGGCGCCCCCCCCCCCCCCCCCCCCCCTGGACCGGGTCGGTCACGACGTGGCCGTGATAGACCGGGATTCCAGCGCGTTCCTGCGCCTGGGCAAGGACTTCGGCGGGGAACGGATCACCGGCGTCGGCTTCGATCGGGATGTGCTGCTGCGCGCGGGCATCGAGCGGGCCGGTGCGTTCGCGGCGGTCTCCTCCGGCGACAACTCCAACATCATCTCGGCGCGGGTGGCGCGGGAAAATTTCGGCGTGGAGCGCGTGGTGGCGCGCATCTACGACGCCAAGCGCGCCGCCGTCTACGAGCGTCTGGGCATCCCGACCATCGCGACCGTGCCGTGGACGACCGACCGTTTCCTGCGCGCCCTGCTCAACGAGGCGGACGGCGCCACCTGGCGCGACCCCACCGGGACGGTCGCGGTCACCGCGCTCGACCTGCACGAGGACTGGTACGGGCGTACCGTGCGAGAGTTGGAGGAGGCGACCGGCGCCCGCGTCGCGTTCCTCATCCGGTTCGGACAGGGCGTGCTGCCCGGCAACAAGACCGTGCTGCAGGCCGACGACATCGTCTATGTCGCGGCCACTTCCGGCAGCGTCGGCGCCGCCGCCGCGCTGGCCGCCGATCCACCGTCGAGCGAGGACAAGTCGTGAAGGTAGCGATCGCCGGTGCCGGCGCGGTCGGCCGATCCATCGCCCAGGAACTGATCCGCGGCGGCCACGAGCTGATGCTGCTGGAGCGCCGTATCGATCACGTCGATCCGGCGGCCGTCCCCGCGGCGACCTGGGTGCACGGCGACGCCTGCGAACTGGAACTGCTCGAGGAGGCCCGGCTGCAGGAGTACGAGGTGGTCATCGCGGCCACCGGTGACGACAAGGCGAATCTGGTGTTCAGCCTGCTCGCCAAGACCGAGTTCGGGGTCCGGCGGGTGGTGGCCCGGGTCAACGACCCGCGCAACGAGTGGCTGTTCGACAACTCGTGGGGCGTGGACGTGGCGGTGTCCACGCCGCGGCTGCTGGCGTCGCTGGCCGAGGAGGCCGTGTCGGTCGGTGATCTGGTGCGGCTGATGACGCTGCGTCAGGGGCAGGCCAATCTGGTCGAGATCACCTTGCCGGCCGACACCCCGCTGGCCGGCAAGGCCGTCCGGACGCTGAAGCTCCCCCGCGACGCCGCCCTGGTGACGATCCTGCGCGGCGGCCGGGTCATCGTACCGCAGGCCGACGATCCGCTCGAAGGCGAGGACGAGCTGCTGTTCGTGACCTCGGTGGAGGCGGAGAACGAACTGCGGAAATCGTTGGGCGTCAACGGCATCGGCGAGCGCGTCGACTAAGAGCGGGAGATCTTCAGCTCGGCGCGCAGCTTGTTCAGCGCCCGGTGCTGCATCACCCGCACCACGCCGGGGCTGGTGCCGATGGCCTCGGCGGTCTGCGCCGCGGTCCAGCCCAGCACGATGCGCATGACCAGCACCTCGCGGTGGGCGGGGGCCAGCACCTTCATCAGTTCGCGGGTGGCTCGGCGGCGCTCCGACACCAGCGCCATCTCCTCCGGGCCCGCCGCGGTGGAGGGCTGGTCGGGGAATTCGGCGACGGGATAGGCGGGCTGCTGCTGGGCGCGGCGGAAGGCGTCGGCGACCTTGTTGGCCGAGATGCCGTAGACGAACGCCAGGAACGACTTGCCCTGATCGCGGTAGCGCGGAATGGCCTGCACGGTCGCGATGCAGATCTCCTGGGCGATGTCCTCGGCGGTGACGTGCAGGTGCCCGCCGCTGCCGATGCGGGCCGCGCAGTACCGCCGCACCAGCGGCTGGACGATCTTGATGATCTCGGTGACCGCCTGCCGGTCGCCCGCGGCGGCCGGTCCGATCAACCGATCCAATTCGGCCGCGGCCCTGCGGCTCTCCGAACCGGCGGCGGTGGCCATCGGTGACCGGGTGCCGCGACGCTTCGGCCGGTCCTGTGTTGCCACCGTGTTGCCCTCGGTACCCACTGGCGGATCCTTTCGCCGATCGCTGGTCTTACCAAGAATCCTGCGATGAACGGCGATCGCGAAATAGGTACCCCAGGGGTGGGTTCATCCCCACCTGGTTGCGCGCGGGGCCCCCAAAGGTGTGGGCACACCAGGATGTTCGGGGCGATCGGCGTTTCGGTTCATGATCGAAACGCCCGGTTCGGCGGGGCGGACGGTCAGTCGACCCGATGACGGCCGGGGGCCGGCTCGCCGCCGCGGCTGGAGCGCGGCAGATGGCCGGCCTTGCGCACGGCCCACACGGTGACCAGGAGCGCGAGGGCGGTCAGGGGCCAGCCCATCGCGATGCGGGCCACGGCCAGCATGCCCGTGGCGTCATGGTCGTAGAGCTGGGACTGCACCAGGTAGCGGGCGCCGAACACGATCACCCACACCACGGTGGCCAGGTCGTACAAGCGCATCACCCGGCGGTCGGAACGCCAGTCGGTGCCATGCCCGTTGAGCCATCCCCAGATCACTCCGGCCAGCGGCCAGCGCACCAGCAGCGACACCAGGAACACACCGCTGTAGACGAGGCTGGCCCAGATGCCGAACGCGAAGAATCCCTTGGCCGCGCCCATCCGGTAGGCGATGAACGCGCACACTCCGACGCCGATGAAACCGGAGATCGCCGGCTGCACCGGATCGCGGCGTATCAGCCGCCACACCAGGATCGCCGCCGCGACGCCGAGCGCGGACCAGATCGCCGCGGTCAGGCCCCACAGGGCGTTGGCCGGGACGAACACCAGGACCGGCAGCGTGGAGTAGATCAGGCCGCTGAAGCCGCCCAACTGTTCCAGCAGGGTCTGTTCCAGGGGGCCGGTGGGCTCGGGCTCGCCGGGTTCGGGGTCGTATGTCGCGTCGTCCGCGCGGGCGGACCGTTCGCTGTCTACGACGGCGGAGCGGTCGGCCCGGTCGTCGCTGCTGGGAATCGGCATGCGTCAGGAGTTCTCACGTAGTTCGTAGTAGGGGTTGAAGATCACCTTGGCCCCATCACGCTCCCCGATGCGGCCGCGGACCAGGATACGGCGTCCCGGATCGATCCCGGGGATGCGCCGCCGCCCGATCCATACCAGTGTCACCGCGTCGGTGCCGTCGAAGAACTCGGCCTGCAGATTCGCCCCCGCGGCCTTCGGACACGCCTCCACGCTGCGCAGCTTGCCCAGCATGGTGACCTCCTCACCACGTCGGCATTCGTCTGCCCGGCAGGCGCCGGAGGCTTCGGAGGTCTCGGCCAGTTCCTCGGCGTCGAGGTGGTCCAGATCGGCGGTCAACCTACGACCCAGGCGACGGAAGTACCCGCTGTCGGGACCCGCCTTGCGCCCGGCAGTCCCGGATCCTGCCTTGTTTCCGCCTGTGAAAGGCATCTTGCAACACTTCCTGCACTGCAGACGGCGTGGGCTCCACGTCGTCGGGTTTCCCACACGACCGGCCGAGCGGCCGTATATCGCCAACTGTAGATGGGCGTTCGACCCCTCGCCACGCGAGGCCGCCCACATCCGTGGATACCCAATGTGCAGCGGTTTTCCACCTCGAGATCGAGAGGGTGGCCCAGGTCACCACGAGACCCGGATCGCCGGCGGCGACGCACCTGCCCTCCCCGGAATCGGCGCCCCCGCCGCGTAGGCTTCGGCGCGTGCCCGATCTACCCCGCCCGGCCCTCGTCGTCGCCCTGCCCGGTACCGGCTCGGACGCCGACTTCGCCCGTCGCGCCTTCGGACCCGCCTGTGCCGCACTGGATCTGCCGTTCCTGGCGGTGGAGCCCGACCCGCGCGCGGTGGTGGCCAGCTGCCGCGCCGCGCTGGATACCGCGGCGCGGTCGGGGCCGGTGCTCGCGGCCGGTATCTCGCTCGGCGCCGCCATCGCGGTCGAATGGGCTCGCGCGCGGGCGGATTCGGCCTTCGGCGTGATCGCCGCGCTGCCCGCGTGGACCGGTGACGACGCCGGAGACTGCCCGGCGGCGCTCAGTGCCGCGACCACCGCGGCGCAGCTGCGCGCCGACGGGCTCGAGGCGGTTGTCGGACGTATGCGCGACAGCAGCCCGGATTGGCTGGCCGCGGCCCTCACCCAGTCCTGGACCGCCCAGTGGCCGCACCTGCCCGAGGCGCTCGAGGAAGCCGCGGCCTATCCGTGGCCGACTCCGGAAACCCTTGCGGGGCTGAGTGTTCCGGCGACCATCGTGACGGCAGTGGACGATCCGGTGCATCCGCTCACGGTCGCCGAACGCTGGGCGGCGCTGATCCCGCGGTCCGAACTGCACCGCATCACCCTCGCCGAACTGGGCGCCGATCCCGGCATCCTGGGGTGCCGCGGCCTGGCCCGCTTGGCCGGGCGGCACGCCACGCACCGCTGACCGAACCCGCTGTGGTCCAAGGGTATTACCCGTGAGGTAATCGACCACCGCATCAGTGTCCGGCATCGTGATCGGCATGATCACCGAAGGCCCGACCACCCGCGCCACCGTCGAGGAACTGCTGCGCCGCATCGCCGCGGGTGACCCCGATCGGATCGCCGAACTGTATGCGCCCGAATACGATTGGAAGCTGAGCTGGCCCGCGGACGAACACGGCCGCGACGCCACGTCGTGGATCGTGCACCGCAGCACCCGCGCCGACGCGGCCGACCACTACCGGCAACTGCGCGGCCACCACATCCCCGAAGAGGCCGCGACCGAGGTCGAGCGCATCCTCGTCGACGGTCCCGATGCGGTGGTCCTGGGCGAGATCCGGCAGACCGCCCGCCCCACCGGCCGCCCCTACCGAGCCCGCTTCGTCCTGCACGTGACCGTCGAAAACGGTCTGATCACCCGCAACCACGTCTACGAAGACAGCCTCGCCGTAGCCCGAGCCTTCGACCCCCACCACTGAACGACGGTGGGGCCGAGGCGAGGTGGGGTTAGTTCAGGCCGAGTTGTTGCATGGCGGAGCCTTCTGTGCCGCGGCGGGGTTGGGGGGGGTCGTCGGGGGTGATGGTGGGGTATTGGCCGGTGGCGTGGGCTTGGGCTTCTGCTACCTGGGCGGCTCGGGCCTGTTCCTGTGCTTCGACCTGTTGTTGGTGGGCCGCGGTGAGCTGGTCGGCGAGTTCCTGTGGGAGGACTACGGGGAGGGGCTCGCGGACGGGGAGCGGTTCTTCGCCGCGGCGGACCACTGTCTCGCTGACGATGGCGCGGGCCGCTTGGACGAGTGGTGTGCCCTCGTCCACCGAACCCGAGGGGCCCGCGGCGACCAGGCGCAGCATCCAGCGATATCCGTCGACGCCGATGAAGCGCAGGTCGGCGCCCTGGGTGACGGCGTGTAGCTCTCGGCCCCAGGGGCCGTTCTGGACCGACACCTGCGCGCCGTCCTTGCGTAGCGAGTCGCGCAGGTCGTTGACGACCGAGCGCCACTGCCCGGGTGACTTCGGCGCGGCGTAGGCGGCCACGGTCAGGCGGCCGTGCTCGGTGGCCAGGTGGACCGCCTGGGGCGTGCCGTCGGGCGTCATCTCCACCTGGAGCTGGCCACCCTCGGGGACGGGCAGGATTACCGAGCCCAGGTCCAGTCGCTGATCGCCGACGTCCTCGAGTACGTCGGCGACGTCCTCGTAGTCGTAGGGCCCGGTGCGCCCGGACGGATCGGTGTCGTGTTCCTGGCCGGGCCAGGCGTCGTCGTCGTAATCGTCGTCGCGGTAGGCGGGCTGCTGCCCGGTCCGGTAGGCCGGGTGCTCGCCGGTCCGATAGGCGGGCTGCTCGCCGGTTCGATAGGCCGGTTGCTGTCCGGTCCGGTACGCGGGTTGCTGTCCGGTCCGGTAGGCCGGTTGCTGGCCCGTCCGCGGGGCGGCCTCATCATCCGCCAGGTATGCGGGCTGGCGGCCGGTTCGAGGAGCGGGGGTTTCCCTCGGCCGACGGGCGGGCTCATCCGGCCGATAAGCGGGCTGTTGTGCGGCGCGCGGAGCAGGCGCCTCGCCCGGCCGATAGGCAGGCTGCGCCCCGGTGTGACGGGCAGGGGTCTCGCCCGGCCGATACGCGGGCTGTTCCCCAGTTCGGTGGACAGGTGCTTCGCCCGGTCGATACGCCGGCAGCTCGCCGGTGTGACGGACAGGGGTCTCTCCCGGCCGATACGCAGGCTGCTCCCCGACGCGGCGAACAGGTGCTTCGCGCGGCCGGTAGGCAGGCTGCTCCCCCGTGCGGTGGACAGGTGCTTCGCCCGGCCGATACGCGGGCTGCTCCCCGGTGAGAGGGGCGGGCGTTTCGCCGGGACGATAGGCGGGCTGCTGGCCGGTGCGGTACGCGGGCTGCTGGCCCGTGCGGTAGGCCGGTTGCTGGCCGGTCCGGTAGGCGGGGGTCTCGTCGGTGCGGTAGACCGGCGTCTCGTCGGTGCGGTAGGTCGACTCGTCGTAGTCGTCCTCGTACTCCTCGTACTCCGCCTCGGCGTCGTATTCGTCCTCGTCGTACCAGGTGTCGTCGTCGTAGTGACCTCTGGCGGGAGCGTCGTCGTCGCGTCTGCGCCTGCGTCCGAACATCGTCATGCCTCCTTGCCGGCGCCCGCGCCGGCGGCGTCAGCGGCGAGACTGGCGTGCCCGCCGCTGGACCCGTATCCACCCGCGCCCCGCGCGGTGTCGTCGAGTTCCTCGACCTCCACGAAATCGACCAGCTCGACCCGCTGCACCAGCAACTGCGCGATCCGGTCGCCGCGGCGCAGCTCGATGGGAGTGCGCGGATCGTGGTTGATCAGGCAGACCTTGATCTCGCCCCGATACCCCGCGTCGACCGTGCCCGGGGTGTTGACGATCGACAGCCCGGTCTTGGCGGCCAGCCCGGATCGCGGATGGATGAGACCGACCGTGCCGATCGGCAGTGCGACGGCGATACCCGTGCCGACGAGCACCCGCTCCCCCGGCTCCAGGATGACGTCCTCGGTGGTGCACAGGTCCACGCCCGCGTCACCCGGGTGCGCGCGGGTGGGGACAGGAATGCCGGGATCGAGCCGCAGCAGGGAGATAGGTGGAATACCGGTCACGTACAGCGAGCCTACGCGGTCGGCGTACCGCTCCGACAGCGACATGGCCGGAGCGCGACCAGCGGAACGACCTGCTCCCGCCGCACTCCGGCGCCGCGCGCTGACTTAGTCTGATGTGGTGCCCGACCAGTCCGCGCCGACCCCCGATGCCACCCCCGCCGCCGCAGCATCCGAGGCCATGAACCGACCCGCGAACGCCACCCCCGCCTACACGGAACGTCTGTGGGTGCCGCTGTGGTGGTGGCCGGTGGGCTTGGCCATCGCGGGCCTGCTGGCCGCGGAGGTGCACATGGGCGCGCCGGGCATCCGAGCCTGGCTGCCGTACGTGCTGCTGCTCCCGGTTCCGATATGGGCGCTGCTGTGGCTGAGCCGGCATCGCGTCGAGGTCGGACCGGATGCCGGTGGAACGATCGAATTACGAGCGGACCGGGCACATTTGCCGGTAACGTATGTGGCCCGGGCAGCGGCGGTCCCGGCCAGCGCGAAGAGTGCGGCGCTGGGCAGGCAGCTCGACCCCGCCGCCTATGTTCAGCATCGGCCCTGGATCGGACCCTTGTTGCTGCTGGTACTCGACGACCCGGACGATCCGGCACCGTACTGGTTGGTCAGTACGCGCCGGCCCGACCGGGTGCTGAAAGCGCTCGGCGTGCGCGACGCGAGCTGACCGGCAGACGCCGGCCGGCCAGGCTGCGCCGGGCACGCGCATATTCCGGCCGCGCCCGGGGCTGCCGAGCGCGGAGTGATGGTAGTTCTATCCGCTGAATACTCAGGCTGCGCAATCCATGCAGATCAGCTGACCGCCCGCTTCGCTGGCGAGCCGGCTGCGGTGATGCACCAGAAAACAGCTCGAGCAGGTGAACTCGTCGGCCTGCTTCGGGATCACCCGAACCGACAGCACTTCCTCGGACAGGTCCGCCCCGGGAAGTTCGAACGATTCCGCGGTATCGCTGTCGTCGACATCCACGACGGCGGACGCGGCCTCGTTGCGACGAGCCTTCAGCTCCTCCAGCGAGTCCTCCGACACCTCGTCGGTTTCGGTACGCCTCGGTGCGTCATAGTCGGTTGCCATGTCGTCTTCCCCTCGTCCTTACTCCGTATATCCCGGACCGGCCCCACCTGGGCCGATTCCTGGGAATCGGCTCGGCGACGCCGCCCCGCCGGTGGTGTACGTCACGTGTACACCGGTCGCCGACCGGGCCAGATCTGGTGGACCTGTACCGGATCGCGCTCGGTCAACGCAGGACATGTCCTGGTTGTTCCCGAAATCTCCGCCCTGATTCACATCTGTCGATTCGAATCAGCCGCCAGACAATAGCGGACAGCGAGGCAAAAGTCGCAATCAAAACCCGAGCGCGTCGAAACTGAGGGGTAATCGTCATCGCCTCCCCTGGACAGTGCCGATTTCGTGCCCGAGCGTCCGACGAATCGTTACCCCCGCGATATCTGTCGCACACCTGCCCCTCGCGCCGCGCGCGCCGCCACTCCCGGTGTCCGCATGCGGGATTGTGCGAGCCGAACTCGTAAGGTGTGCGTGTGGTTTCACTGATCACCGAAGGCAGCGCCGTCGACGACAAAGGGCGCCCGTTCCTGCGCCGCCGGTACCAACCCTGGGTCGCGCTCGTCGCGATCCTGGCATTGATCTGCGCGATCGTGTGGATCAAGGCCCTGACGACCGAGAGCAAGAGCCATGCGGCCATGGCGTGCAATTCGCCGTCGCCGGTGGCCGACCCGAATGCCCCGCAGCCGGCGCCGCTGGGCCAGCGGGTCTCGCCGTCGCGCCTGCAGGATGTGGAACCGGCGCCGCTGACCCAGTCGAAGGTGCGCGTCTACAACGCTTCCGGACAGCGCGGCCTGGCCGAGCACATCGCTTCTCGCCTCAGCGATCTCGGCTTCGCGAGCCCGCCGGCGCCGCAGTTCGCCAACGATCCGGTCTACCTCAACGGTGATCTGGTGTGCACCGGGCAGATTCGCTTCGGTGTCAACGGCCGCCCGGCCGCCGCGGCGGTGCAACTGGTCTCCCCCTGCGCGGAGCTGGTCGAGGACAAGCGCAACGACGACACCGTCGATCTGGCGCTGGGCTCGCTGTTCGGCAACGAGGTGCGCCCGTCGACCGACGCCGAGGAGGTGCTGCGGTCGCTGAAGAACCCGGCGCCCGGCGGACCGGCGATCGACTCCACCCTGCTCGACGCCGCCCGCAAGGGCACCTGCTGAGGCGTCAGCTCTCCGGAATCGCCTCCGACACGCCGAGCCGGTCGAACAATTCGAGCAATTCTTCCGCGATGCCCGGCGCGGCGGCGACCACCAGTTCCCCGGTCTTGCTGACCGTGCCCGCCGGCGGCAGCACCAGCCGGGCGCCGGCCTCGGCGGCGATCAGCGCGCCCGCCGCCCAGTCCCAGGTGTTCAGCCCGTGTTCGTAGTGGGCGTCGGCCCGGCCCGCGGCGACCATGCACAGGTCCAGCGCCGCCGAGCCGATGCGGCGGATGTCGCGCACGTGCGGGAGCAGTTCGCCGATCAGCCGTCCCTGCCGGGCCCGCCGCGCCGCGCCGTAGCCGAAGCCGGTGGCCAGGAGCGTCATGGCGACCGAGTCGACTTCGTTGCAGCGCAACGGGATCGCGATGTCGTCCGGTCCGGTGCGGGTGGCGCCGGCGCCCAGTCCGGCGCTGTAGATCTGCGCGCCGGCGACGTCGGCCACCGCGCCGGCCAGCGACCGCCCGCCGCGCATGGCGGCGACCGAGACGGCGTAGGCGGGGATCCCGTACATGAAGTTCACGGTGCCGTCGATCGGGTCGACCACCCAGACGACCTGCCGATCCGCACCCAGGCTGCCGCCGCCCTCCTCCCCCAGCACCGGCTCGCCCGGGCGCAGGTCGGCGAGCAGCCGCCGGATCAGCTGCTCGGTCTCGGTGTCGACGACCGTGACCGGATCGGTGGGCGAGCTCTTGGCCCGCACCGCGTCCTGCGCGTCCTCGCCCGACCCGAAGACCTCGGGCCGCCGGGCGCGCACATGGGCGGCCGCGGTGAGCGCGAGATGCACTGCGACACGGCGTAATTCGGCGATCTCCGCGGGGTCGATCGGGTCCGGAGCGGGCCGGGCGGGGTCGGTGACGGCGGCGGACGGTGAGGGATTCGTATCGCGCACGACATCCATCGCAGCACAGATCCCGCGCCCCGCGCATTAGGCTTGTCGGGCACGACACAGATCCGGTGGTCGTGCGAACCCGTCACACAACGCCGTGTATCGTGCCGCGCGCACCTGCGATCAGGGCCGGCACCACAGGGAAACGAGGAGACTGTCCATGTCCGCTCGGGGGCAAGCATTCGGTATCGACATCGGGGGTAGCGGGGTGAAGGGCGCGGTGGTCGACCTCGCCACCGGCGAACTCGCGCACGAGCGCATCAAGATCGCCACACCGCAGCCGTCCACCCCGAACGCCGTCGCCGAAACGGTCGCGAAACTGGTCGCCCAGGCGGACTGGGACGGGCCGGTCGGTCTCACACTGCCCAGCGTGGTGGTCAACGGCGTGGCCCGCACCGCCGCCAATATCGATAAGGCCTGGATCGACACCGACGCCCGGCTGCTGTTCTCCGCGGCGCTCGGCGGCCGCGACGTGGTCGTGCTCAACGACGCCGACGCCGCCGGGATGGCCGAGGACCGCTACGGCGCGGCCAGCAAGATCGACGGGCTGGTCATGCTGCTGACCTTCGGCACCGGCATCGGCTCGGCGCTGCTGTACCACGGCACGCTGGTGCCGAATACGGAATTCGGCCACATCCTGGTCGACGGCAAGGAAGCCGAGCACCGCGCCGCTTCGTCGGTGAAGGAACGAAAGAAGCTGTCGTACAAGGAGTGGTCGGCTCAGGTGACCAAGGTGCTGGTCACCCTCGAGAACCTGCTGTGGCCGGACGTGTTCGTGGCCGGTGGCGGCATCAGTCGCGACGCCGAGCACTGGATCCCGTTGCTGGGCAACCGGACTCCGGTGGTGGCGGCGGATCTGCGCAACACGGCGGGAATCGTGGGCGCCGCGATGGCCGTCGACGCCGGGATCGCACCGTGATCGACCCGGCAACCAGCGAGGCTGCGGCATCGCACTCCGCCCGGATCGTTACAATGGAACGCATGACCGGCGGTGAGCCGGAAACCGACCCCGGCCGGAGAGCCGGGTTTAACCCCGACAGAACCGCTCCGCCGGAAGATCACTCTGGCGTGACGCCGCACGAGACCGTCACGAAAGGGCGTACGTGGTAGCCACGAATACCCGAGAGACCGCCGAATCGGCCGAGGCCGCCGACTCCATCGACAGCACCGCAGCACGGCCGGTCAAGAAGGCTGCCGCCAAGAAGGCTCCCGCCAAGAAGACCGCCGCGAAGAAGGCTCCCGCCAAGAAGGCCGGGGCCAAGGCGGCGGCCAAGAAGGCGCCGGCCAAAAAGGCCGCGGCGAAGAAGGGCGCGCCCGGCGCCGAGAACGAGACCGACGAGACCATCGACGACGAGTCGATCGAACTCGACGATCTGGACAGTCTGGAAGTCACCGACGACGACCTGACCGACGAGACCGAGATCGCCGAGGAGGTCACCGTCGCCGACGATGAGGAAGCCGAGGCCGAAGAGCCGACGGAGAAGGACAAGGCCTCCGGCGACTTCGTCTGGGACGAGGAGGAGTCCGAGGCGCTCCGGCAGGCCCGCAAGGACGCCGAACTCACCGCTTCCGCCGACTCGGTGCGCGCCTACCTCAAGCAGATCGGCAAGGTCGCGCTGCTCAACGCCGAGGAGGAGGTGGAACTCGCCAAGCGCATCGAGGCCGGGCTCTACGCCACCGAGAAGCTGCGCGAGTTCGCCGACAAGGGCGAGAAGCTGCCGGTGCAGGGCCGCCGCGATCTGCAGTGGATCATGCGCGACGGCAACCGCGCCAAGAACCACCTGCTGGAGGCCAACCTCCGCTTGGTGGTCTCGCTGGCCAAGCGCTACACCGGCCGCGGCATGGCGTTCCTGGACCTGATCCAGGAGGGCAACCTGGGCCTGATCCGCGCGGTCGAGAAGTTCGACTACACCAAGGGCTACAAGTTCTCCACGTACGCCACCTGGTGGATTCGGCAGGCCATCACCCGCGCCATGGCCGACCAGGCCCGCACCATCCGCATCCCGGTGCACATGGTCGAGGTCATCAACAAGCTGGGCCGTATCCAGCGCGAGTTGCTGCAGGACCTGGGCCGCGAGCCCACGCCCGAGGAACTCGCCAAGGAAATGGACATCACCCCGGAGAAGGTCCTCGAGATCCAGCAGTACGCCCGCGAGCCCATCTCGCTGGATCAGACCATCGGCGACGAGGGCGATTCCCAGCTGGGCGACTTCATCGAGGACTCCGAGGCGGTCGTCGCGGTCGACGCGGTGAGCTTCACCCTGCTGCAGGATCAGCTGCAGTCGGTCCTGGAGACGCTCTCCGAGCGCGAGGCGGGCGTGGTCCGGCTGCGCTTCGGCCTCACCGACGGCCAGCCCCGCACCCTCGACGAGATCGGCCAGGTGTACGGGGTCACCCGAGAGCGCATCCGCCAGATCGAGTCGAAGACCATGAGCAAGCTCCGCCACCCCAGCCGCTCCCAGGTCCTGCGGGACTACCTGGACTAGAGCAAGCACCAGATACGCGAAACGCCCCCCGGACAACCGCGGGGGTTTGGAATAACCCGGAAAAAATGCCAAGCCGGTTGCCCCCCAACACCAAAAAACCAACCCCACATACCACGGGCCGACAACCCGGGCGGGCC
>NZ_JARWOP010000127.1 GCF_029868745.1 Nocardia wallacei
CCCCCCCCCCCCCCCCCCGCGCGGCCGCGCCGCGGCCCCCCCCCGCCCCTGTGGTCTGCCGGTACTACAGGTACTGGCCCGTGTTCGACTCCGTGTCGATCGCGCGGCTGGCACTGGCGTTCTTGCCGGTGACCAGGGTGCGGATGTAGACGATCCGCTCGCCCTTCTTGCCCGAGATACGTGCCCAGTCATCGGGATTCGTGGTGTTGGGCAGGTCCTCGTTCTCGGAGAACTCGTCCACGATCGAATCGAACAGATGCTGGATGCGCAGACCGGGGTTGCCGGTCTCGAGCACGGACTTGATCGCGTACTTCTTGGACCGGTCCACGATGTTCTGGATCATGGCGCCGGAGTTGAAGTCCTTGAAGTAGAGGACCTCCTTGTCACCGTTGGCGTAGGTGACCTCCAGGAAGCGGTTGTCCTCGCTCTCGGCGTACATCCGGTCGACGACCCGCTCGATCATCGCCTGGATGCACTTGGTCCGGTCGCCGCCGAACTCGGCGATGTCGTCGGCGTGCAGCGGCAGGCCCTCGGTGAGGTACTTGGAGAAGATGTCCTGGGCCGCTTCGGCGTCCGGGCGCTCGATCTTGATCTTCACATCGAGGCGGCCGGGCCGCAGGATGGCCGGATCGATCATGTCCTCACGGTTGGAGGCGCCGATCACGATGACGTTCTCCAGGCCCTCGACGCCGTCGATCTCCGACAGCAGCTGCGGGACCACCGTGGTCTCCACATCGGACGAGACGCCCGAGCCGCGGGTGCGGAAGATCGAGTCCATCTCGTCGAAGAACACGATCACCGGCGTGCCCTCGGACGCCTTCTCCCGGGCGCGCTGGAAGATGATCCGGATGTGGCGCTCGGTCTCGCCCACGAACTTGTTCAGCAGCTCGGGACCCTTGATGTTGAGGAAGAAGGACTTGGCCTCCTTGGCGTCCTCACCGCGCGCCTCGGCGATCTTCTTCGCCAGGGAGTTGGCCACCGCCTTGGCGATGAGCGTCTTACCGCAGCCGGGCGGGCCGTAGAGCAGCACGCCCTTGGGCGGGCGCAGCGCGTACTCGCGGAACAGGTCCTTGTGCAGGAACGGCAGTTCCACGGCGTCGCGGATCTGCTCGATCTGACGCGTCAGGCCGCCGATGTCCTCGTAGTCGACATCGGGAACCTCCTCGAGGACCAGGTCCTCGACCTCGGCCTTGGGGATGCGCTCGAAGGCGAAGCCGGCCTTGGTGTCGACCAGCAGCGAATCACCCGGCCGCAGTTTGCGAATCGGCTGATCCGGATCCTCGAGGTCGTCGATGTCGACCAGCCTGGTCAGCGGGCCCGACAGCCAGACCACGCGCTCCTCGTCGGCATGACCGACCACCAGCGCCCTGCGCCCGTCATCGAGGATCTCGCGCAGGGTGCCGATCTCGCCGGTCTGATCGAACACACCGGCCTCGACCACGGTCAGCGCCTCGTTGAGGCGGACTGTCTGCCCGTAGTGCAGCGTCGACGTGTCGATATTCGGTGAGCACGTCAGGCGCATCTTGCGCCCCGAGGTAAACACGTCGACGGTCTGATCGTCGTAGACACCGATCAGCACGCCGTAGCCACTCGGCGGCTGGCCGAGCCGGTCTACCTCCTCGCGCAGGGCGACGAGTTGCTGGCGGGCTTCCTTCAGCGTGTCCATCAGCTTGGTGTTGCGAATTGTCAGCGAATCGATGCGCGCTTCCAATTCCCGCGAACGATCAGGGGCGTCGGCGAGTTGCCTTCGGAGTGCAGCCGCCTCGGCGCGTACTACCTCGAGTTCCCTCCAGGCCGCCGAATCCGAATTCTCGATGGGGCTCATGATGCTGCTCCTCCCAGTCCCGGTCTATCAACGCTACCGGGCGCGAACCGTTCTCGCTTTCCGACATGGTTTCGTCGTGATCACATCTTCAGCCGCGGCCGACGGCCGGGGGACCATGTTAGCCTGCCCTAACCTATTCCGGTGAGCACATTCGCCGGACCGAGCCGAAAGGTGTGTTACTCGATGCTCCTTCCCACCGGTGGTACCCGTTGTAGTGGCAACGTCGCACACTCCGTTCGTGTTTCCCGCATTCGTCTTGTCACGGCTACCGTGTTCGCGGCCCTCGCCGTTACCGGTATCACAGCATGCGGGTCCGACACGTCCGACGATTCGGCGGCCGCGACCAGCACCACCAGCGCCGCTGCCGCCACCAGCGCGGCGAGCGGCAGTTCGGCCCACGAGCACGGCGACGCCGCCGCGCCCACGCCGGAGGCCCTGCAGGCCACCCTCGACGGTTTCGTCGACCCCGCGAAACCGACCGCCGACAAAGCGAAATTGATCGTCGACGGCGAGAAGCGCACGGCCAACATCGACACCATGACCCAGGGGCTGGCCAACTACGGCAAGATCACCTTCGCCGTGTCGGAGGTGAAGACCGACGACGAGGACGCCACCGCGCAGGTCGTCATCACCTCGCCGCACGGCCCGGCTCCCGCGATGCCGATGACCTGGCAGCACTCCGACGCGGGCTGGCAGCTGTCCGACGCCTCCGCCTGCCAGATCCTCGCCATGGGCAAGGCGCCCTGCCAGGCGTAGCCCCGATCCCTGAACGACCGGTGGCCTTCACCCGCCCGGAGTGAAGGCCACTGTCGTGCGTACGGGGTCCTCAGCCCTTCGAGGGGCGGCGCTGCGGCTTGGGCGGAGTGACGCCGTCGGCCAGGCGGCGCGCGCTGATCAGGAACGCCGTGTGCCCCTGCATGCGGTGTTCGGGGCGGACGGCCAGGCCCACCGCGTGCCAGGGCCGCACCAGCGACTCCCAGGATCGCGGTTCGGTCCAGCACTGCTGCTGCCGCAGCGCCTCCACCACCTCCGAGAGCTGCGTGACGGTGGCGACGTAGACGATCAGCACGCCGCCGGGGATCAGGGCCCGGGATACCGCGGGCAACGCGTCCCACGGCTTGAGCATGTCCAGGACCACCCGGTCGACCTGCCCGCCGTCGTATTCGATGACGTCGCCGATGGTCAACTCCCAGTTAGCCGGACGTTCGCCGAAGAACCGCTCGACATTGCGGACCGCGTGCTCGGCGTGGTCGTCGCGGATCTCGTAGGACAGCACCCGGCCCTCCGGTCCGACCGCCCGCAGCAGCGAGCAGGTCAGCGCGCCCGAGCCGGCGCCCGCCTCGAGCACCCGGGCGCCGGGGAACATATCCCCCTCGTGCACGATCTGCGCGGCGTCCTTCGGATAGATCACCGCCGCGCCGCGCGGCATCGACAGCACGTAGTCCACCAGCAGCGGGCGCAGCGCGAGATACGGTGTGCCGTTGGCGGATTGGACCACGCAGCCCTCGTCGGCGCCGATCAGCTCGTCGTGCCGGATCGGCCCCTTGTGGGTGTGGAACTCCTTGCCGGGTTCCAGCACCACGGTGTGCTGACGGCCCTTGGCGTCGGTCAGCTGCACCCGGTCACCGCTGGTGAATGGACCGGTCCGTCTGGCCGTCATGGATCTCCGTTCTTCGATGTTTTTGTCGGTGCCCCCGGATAGCCTGCCAGGTATGACAGCGCCACCGACGACGACCCCGGACCCGGCACCTCAGGTATCACCCCGGCCGGCGCTGTCGCCGTCGCGAGCAATGGATTTCAAACAATGTCCGTTGAAATACCGATTGCGTGCCATCGACCGCATTCCGGAACCGCCCGCGCGGCATGCGGTGCGCGGCACCGTGGTTCATTCGGTACTGGAATCGCTGTACGGGTTACCGAGCGGTGAACGTCTCCCGGAGCGCGCGGCCGCGTTGGTCACACCCGCGTGGCACCGTTTGCTGGCCGAACGCCCGGAGGTCGGCGCGCTGGTCGAGGAGGCCGGGCCGGGCGAGTTTCTCGACGAGGTGAACCGGCTCGTCCAGGCGTATTACGGCCTCGAGGATCCGACGGCGTTCGAGCCGGAGTCCTGCGAGTCGCTGATCGAGGTGTGCCTGGACGACGGCTCCCCGCTGCGCGGCTATGTCGACCGCATCGATGTCGCCGCCACCGGCCAGCTGCGCGTGGTCGATTACAAGACCGGCCGCTCCCCCGGTCCGATGGGCGAGCAGCGGGCCCTGTTCCAGCTCAAGTTCTACGCGTTGATCGTGTTGCGCACCCGCGGCATCGTCCCGGCCCAGCTGCGCCTGATCTACCTGGCCGACGGCCAGATCCTCACCTACGCCCCCGACGAGGCCGAGTTGCTGCGCTTCGAGCGCATCCTCTCGGCGCTGTGGGCGGCCATCAGCGCCGCCGGGCGCACGGGCGAATTCCCGCCGAACCGCAACCGGTTGTGCGCCTACTGCGACTACCAACCGCTGTGCCCGGCCTTCGGCGGCACGCCGCCGCCCTACCCCGGCTGGCCCGCCGCCGCGCCGGAACTCGCCACCGGAGCGGCGAGCACACCCGATCCGGCGCGGCCGTGAATCACGCGATGCACATGCCGCCGCCGAGATGGCAGAGCAGCTGAGCGATCCATTCGAGGAGGTTCGTCGGCACCTTGGCGGGAACAAGCACAGGCAGCATCACAGAGTCCTTCAGAAGGCGCGGCAGGAGCGGATGTCGGTCGCGAGGATAGCCTTGGCGCCGAGTTCGGCGAGCTGGTCCATCAGGTCGTTGCCCTGACCGCGCGGCACCAGCGCACGCACAGCGACCCAGCCCTCGTCCGCCAGCGGGGAGACCGTCGGCGACTCCAGACCCGGAGTGATCCGCGCGGCGGCGTCGAGCAGTTCCTTCGGGCAGTCGTAGTCCAGCATCAGGTACTGCTGCGCGAACACCACGCCCTGTACGCGCGCGACGAGCTGATTACGGGTCTTGTCACGGCGATCGGATCCGGCGCCCTCGATCAGCACCGCCTCCGAATCGCACAGCGACTCGCCGAACGCCACCAGATTGTGCTGGCGCAGCGTCCGCCCGGAGCCGACCACGTCGGCGATGGCGTCGGCCACGCCCAGCTGGATGGAGATCTCGACGGCGCCGTCGAGGCGGATCACCTCGGCCTCGATGCCATAACGCTGCAGATCGCGCAGCACGAGGTTGGGGTAGGAGGTGGCGATGCGCTTGTCGTAGAGGTCCTGCACCTTCCACTCGCGCCCGGCGGGGGCCGCGTAACGGAAAGTGGAGCGGCCGAACCCGAGGCTCAGCCGCTCCTGCACCGGCGCACCCGAATCCAGCGCCAAGTCTCGTCCGGTAATACCCAGATCCAGTTCGCCCGAACCCACGTAGATGGCAATGTCCTTGGGGCGCAGGAAGAAGAACTCGACCTGATTGGCGTTGTCGAGCACGGACAGGTCGCGGGAGTCGGTGCGCTTGCGGTAGCCAGCCTCGCTGAGGATCTCGACCGCGGATTCGGAGAGGGCGCCTTTGTTGGGGACTGCGACGCGGAGCATGGGGTGTCCTTTCGGGACTCGTGACGGACGGTGGCGTCCCGCCGGGCATCCGGCGGGTTATCCGTCACAGATGTCGGTACACATCCTCGAGCCGCAGCCCGCGGCCCACCATCAGCACCTGAACCCAATACAGCAGCTGCGAGATCTCCTCGGACAGCGCCTCGTCGCTCTCGTGCTCGGCGGCGAGCCAAACCTCGCCGGCCTCCTCCAGAACCTTCTTGCCCTGCGCATGCACGCCCGCGTCCAATGCCGCCACGGTCCCGGACCCCTCGGGGCGGTTGACCGCACGATCCTGCAGCTCGGCGAACAGGGTTTCGAAAGTCTTCACGGGGAGCCATTGTTTCAGACGCCCGCGTACCCTCCGCAATCGGTTATCGGGTGACGGCGCGCGATCACACCGCGGGCCGCGGGCGATCGATGCGGTAGACGTAGTGGTTCCCGTCGTCGGCCGGGTTGTCGGGAGTGAGGTAGCCCTCGGCGATGCGGTGCATACCCGCCTTCTCCAGTGCCCGCCAGGACGCCGGGTTGGCGGCGGCGACGGGCACGAGCACGCAGCCGGTGTCCGGATAGTCGGTCCAGGTCCCCGCGATGATCGCGCGCAGCATGGCCGAGCCGAGCCCGCGGCCCACCCGGTCCGGATCGCCCACGAGGTAGTCCAGCGACGCCGCGCCCGCCGGAACCTCGGTCAGCGGCGCCAGCTCGTCGAGGTATTCCGGGTAGTCGGCCAAGCGACACCGTTGGACCAGACCGACCGGCTCACCGTCGGCCGATACCAGCAGATCCTCCCCCGGCTCGGCGCCGCGCACCCCCGGCCCGAAATCGCGCTCCACCGCCTCCGGCGTGAACTCGTGATTCCACCAGCGCCGCACATGCGGCTGCGCGAGCCACCCCGCGAGCAACGGGAAGTCCGCGGCCGCGAGCCGCCGCCAGCTGAACTCCGGTGCGCGCGTGTCGTTCACAGCCGACCACGCTAGCAACCACCGCTCCCGGCCGCCTCCCGTTTTCGCCGGTCACAGCGCTTTCCTCGCGCGGGCACGCCGAAGAGGTGCGGGAACACCGCACCCCCTTGGCGTCGCTACTCAGCGGAAGTGAGCAGTTCCTCCAGTTCGGCTACGGCAGCGCGGAGGTGGCCGGCGAAGTCGTGCATTTGCGCCGCAACGGATTTGGGGGTGGCGAGGTAGAGGTTCCAGCGGTCGGGCAGGAGTACGTACGCGACGCCGATGCACTTCTGGCTCGTGCAGCCGAAGCCGAAGTACTCGATATTGGCGGAGGGGGCGGAGCTGGTGCTCAGGTAGTCGTCGCGGGTGATGATCCAGCCGGGGCTGTCGTAGAACGGCATCGGCTCGGTGGCGCCGAGTTGTTCGCCGCGGCGGCGCTGGATCAGTTGCAACTCCCACAGGTGCTGTTCCGGCGCGGCGCCGCGTTGGCAGTCCTTGGCGCGGTTGACGTGCGCCGCGGCGGCCGCGCGCAGGCGCTCCCGCTTCTCCTCGGCATCGGCCTGCGGATCGTCCATGGCGGCAACGAATTCCAGCATCTCGGGCGTGATCACCCGCATCGCCTCGGTGCGGCCGTTGCGGTATTGGCGAGTGGCGATGGACTCGTAGGTCGCGCCGGTGAGCCCCTTGCCGCGCCGGTGGGCGAGCTGGTAACTCAGCTGCGCGAACGCGTCCGGCGACATCCCGAGCTGCTTGGCCCGGTTGGCGCCGAACTCCTCGAACGACACCGTCAGAGTCGCGTTGTCGGCGGCGAACTGCGCGAATGCCGCTGCCGCGCCGGAGATCTCGCCGCGCAAGCGGCCGTCGAGGACGAACTCGATCGGCTCGACACCGGGCAGCCCCTGCGGTTGCGCGCCGGACCGCTCCGCGTGCTCGGCGACGGGCGCCTCGAGCAGCGCGTCGACGAACGACAGGATGGTAGTGCCGTCCAGCCCGCAGTGCTCGACATTGATGCCCGCGCTGCCGTCCCCGAACACGATGAACGACACCGCCTTGTCGAACCACCGGTTGCCGCTGTCGCCGTGCAGCAGTTGGTCGCACGCGTGCTGGGTGTCGCGCGGCGCGAAGTCCTCCAGGCAGACGCAGAACAGCGCGGTCTCGATGGCCTCCAGCGCGGCGACATTGGCCGGTTCGGCGCGCAACGCGGTACGGACACCGGCCCATTCGGCACGGGGCAGGGTGGTCAGGTGCCCGGCGGCGGTGTCGGTGGGCGCGCGGCGCGTGCCCGCCTTCATGACCGCGCGCAGGCCGTCGACCAGATCGTCCTGGCCGTAGGGCGTGCCGCCGGGGCCGATCACATCCATCCGGAACATGTTGCCGCGGAAGAACACCACGATGTGCCGCGCCTGCGACGGCCCGGGCCACTCCGCGCTGTAGGGCACCCGGACGGTGTCCTGCGGGTCGCCCGGGATGCGGGTCTCGGCGAACAGGAACTTGTTCTGCGCCATCGACAGATGCTGCCCGCGCTGGGTGACCGGCGGGATCGCCTCGGCGTCCAACCGCACCTTGTAATCCACTGCCGCGGTGATGATCGCGGCGGCGCGGTCGGCCTGCTGGCCGGAGGTCGACCGCGCCAGGGCGGTGTCGTCACGGAAGAGGAAGAAGAAGTTGGCGTTCAACGCGATTCGGTCCCGCCGGCCCAGGTACCGCGCGGGCCAGAACTCGTCCAGCCAGCTCTGCACGCCCGGCTCGGCATCGAAACGCTCCAGGTCGGCGTGCAGGATGCGGGCCGGGCCGTCGGCCCGCAACAGGTCCGCGACCGCGCGCTCGGTCGCGGCGCGCTCGTCCTCGGTCAGCAGCGGCGCGCTCCATTCCAGGAATCGCGCGCAGCTGTCCTCGAGGGTGGGCAGCGGCACGCGCGGCAGCTGGTCGTCGAAGGCGAAGGTGCGGTCGGTCACGGGCGGTCCTCGTCTGTGGTCGGTCGGTCTTCGGCAATACAGAGGTGCAACTGGGCGTGCAGCCACCCGTCCGCCTCCATGCCGGTGGGATCGATACCGTTGGCGGACAGGGTGTTCAGCACTTGGGTCTGTTCGGTCTCGGAGGCGAAGCGGCGCTGCCGGAAGGTGCCCGGTACCTGCTCGATCCGGTACCCGAGATCTGCCAACTGCTTCGCGATCGGCTCGAAGTCGAACATCCGCAGCACGAAGTGTGCCATCCAGGGCAGCCGCGTGCCGTGGGCACGTGCCACCCGCAGCAGGGTGCGGTCGGTGACGTAGCCGACGCAGCCGGTGGAGATCACCAGATCGGCGGTGGCGAGCAGGCGGCGCTGCGGCTCGGTGGGGTCGGCCGCTTCCAGGTCGGCATGCACGACGTCGTCGAGCAAGCCCGCCGAGGCGGCGTAGGACAGCGCCGGTGCGGCGGCGTCCATGCCGATGAAGCGCACCCCCGGCTCCGGGTCGGCGGCGGCCAGCCGGGCCCGATCGCGCGCGATGCGCGCCGCGGTGTCGCCCTCGCGATAGTGTTCGGCCAGTTCGGCCACGGTGGTGTCCAGGCGCAGCAGTGCGGCGTTCACGCCGTAGGAGCAGCCGATGTCGAGCACCGTGGGCGCGGCGCCGATCGCGGCGCGGCGGTCCGCGATGATCCGTTCGAAATGTGGTTTCGCCAGTTCCGGAATGCAGTAGTCCAGATCGGCCATCCGGCGGTAGTAGGCGGATGGATCGGGGCGGTCGTAGATGTCGTCGAACGACGCTTTTCCGGTGTTGTCCAGCGAAACCTGCACGGGCGATTCCTCTCAGTCGAGTAGTCGGTCCCCGCGGACGGCGTTGCCGGCCGCGGCTAGATGGTCCGGAAGGACCCGTCCGAACAGTTGCCGGGTGCGTTCGACATTGCCGACGACGCCGGGCTGCTCGCTGTAGGCGAAGATCGCGGTGTGCCGCTGCGTGGCGCCCTCCACGGGCGAGACCCGGTGCAGCGAGAACCGGCCCTGGAACAGCTGCAGATCGCCGGGCCGCAGGTGCAGCCGGCGGATCAGCCGTTCGCCGCCGCCGGTCAGTACGGCGCGCACATCCTCGAGATTCTCGGCCTGCGGCGAGCGGATCGCCGGGCAGTATTCGAACACCCCGCCGGCCTCCGGTGCGCGAGTCAGCATGGAGACCGTGAACGCGTTGGTGTCGAAGTGCCACGGGTGCGACATGCCGGGCGCCACCACATTCAGGCACAGGCCCGCCAGCGGGTCCGCGAATTCGTGCAGTTCGGGCAGGCCGAAGCAGTCGGCGACGAAGCGCTGGAAATCCGGGCTGGAGTAGAGCCGCTGGATCAGGGCCTCGGCCGGAACGAGATCCCGTGCGACGAAGGCGTTTCCGCGTTCGAGCACGATATTGCCCGGATGGTCGGGGGGCAGGTCGGCATCGAGCGGGATGTTGTAGGCGTTGACCTTCTCGACCGTGTAGTACGCGTGCGGGGCGAGCGCGTCGCCCTCGGCGCGCAGCGTCTCCAGCAGCTCGGGGCGGATGAAACCCGCCAGCACACAGCAGCCGTCGGAGGCCAGCTCGGCACGGGCCTGCGCCACGAGGCGATCCCAGTCGGCGCTGCCGGGCTCATCCAAAGGATACCGACCGGTGTCTACTGTTTTGTGAAGTGCCGACCAACCGCCCTGTGCCCCAGCATCTTCGGCGCCGTTCCCGGCCACCCCGCGTCCATCGGCCCGCTCCCCGGTCGAAGTCATGCAGCCATTCTGTACTGCCGTCCGAGAACACGCCCGGGATTCACCAAGATCACTGTCAAAGCTCACAAACTCGCGAGTAACAGTGTGCGCCACAGCTATTCCCCTCCACAGCGGTGGGCTTCGCGAGGGAAATGGACGGGTGTGCGGCTAGGGCCGTATCGCCGCGTGGACAGCGGAGAGGTCGGCGGGCGTGAGGCCGACCAGCGATTCGCGGAAGATCAGGCCGGGCCGTTCGGGGACCGGGATTTCGCAGGGGACGACGAGCACGGCGCAGCCCGCGGTCGCGGCGGAGTGCGAGCCGGTCGGCGAGTCCTCCACGGCCACACAGTCTTCCGGTTCGACGCCCAGCAGGGCGGCGGCGCGCAGGTAGGGGTCGGGCGCCGGTTTGCCGTGCGGGACCTCGTCGCCGCAGACCGTGATGTCGAAGTGGTCGCGGCCGAGGGTGTCCAGGCACAGCTCGGTGAGGGCGCGGGTGGTGTTGGTGACCAGCGCGGTCCGCAGGCCGGAGGCCCGCACCGCGGCCAGCGCGTCCTGCGCGCCGGGCCGCCACGGGATCGGCCCGGCCATGAGATCGGTCACGCGCCGGTGCAGCCACTCCCCGGCCTCGGCCATCGCCGCGGGATCGGGATACAGTCCCAGACCGGCGAAGATGATTCGCAGCGCGTCGTCGGCGGCGGCGCCGATGAGGGCGTGGCGCGTCGCGTCGGTCATCTCCCCGCCCAGTTCGACCGACAGCTCACGCACTCCGATGTCCCAGAGCTTCTCCGAATCCAGCAGGGTCCCGTCCATGTCCCACAGGACGGCGGCGAGGGCTGGCACGGGGTGGCTGCTCCATTCGTCGACGTACGGCGACGCCAGTCTAGTTGATCATCGGCAAACCCCGGGCATCCCGGCGGCGGCTCACCCGCGCTGGGAGTCGACGATCAGCGATCTGCCGCCCTCGTTCGTCACGCGGAACCATCGCTGCTCGGATTCCTGCCCGCCGTTGCGATACCGGTAGGTGATCGTGGCGGACGCCCGGTCGCCGTTCTGCACGACGTTCGACACACTCACGCCGCTGAACTGGCTCCAGAACCGCACATACGAGTCGTACCCGCCGGTCTGCGCCTGATACGACGGCGACAGCATCGACCACGCGGCGCTGGTGTTGCCCGGCAGCGTGCCGTTGAAGCACGACCCCACCGCCGCGGCGCTGACCGGCGGGGCCGGGGTCGTGCTCGGCGGCGGCGCGCTGCTGCGCGGCGCGGACGAGGTCGCGCTCGGCGTGCTGGACGGCGCGGCGCTGGACGACGGCGCCGCGGTCGTGCTCGTGGCGGCCGGGGGCCGGGTCGGCTGTCCCTCCTCCGCCGGCGGCGGGACCGCGGCGGCGGACGGCGCGGGGGGAACCGCCTGCGACGACCCGTCGCCCGCGGTGGTCCGCTCGCCGCCGTTGTCGTTGCCGTTCAGCGCGAAGATCAGGCCGACGAGCACGAGCAGCCCCACCGCGCCCGCCGCGGCCCAGGCGAGCATCCGCCGGTTCCGATCGGTCAGGACCGGCTTGCGTTGCGGCGCAGGCGTTCCCGCGGGCACGGTGCTGCCGCTCGGCATTGCCGCGGTCGCCACGTGCACGGTCGGATCCTCGGCGTTGCCCGCCGCGGCTCCGGAGAGGACAGTCGTGGCCGCCGCGTCCAGTGCGGCTCCGGGTTTGGGCAGGATCTTGGTCGCCGATTTGGGTGGCGGCGTCGCGCGGCCGTCGGCCACGGCCGCCAGCGCGGTCTGCGCCTCCCGCATATTGGGCCGGTTTCCGGCATCGGCGGCCAGCAGTTCCATCAGCACCGGGCCCAGCGTCGCGGCGCGACGCGGCGGCGGCACCTGTGCGCGAACCACCGAATGCAGGACAGCCAAGGGGTTTTCGCCCTCACCGAACGGCGGCGCGCCCTCGACCGCCGCGTACAGTGTCGACCCCAGGGCGAACACATCGGACGCCGGTTCGGGATCCTCGCCGCGCGCCACCTCCGGCGCCAGGTATGCGGGCGTCCCGGCGAGGAATCCGGTCGAGGTCACCGTGACGTCGCCGACCGCACGGGAGATACCGAAATCGGTGATCTTCACGGTGCCGTTGTCGGCGACCAGGATGTTGGCCGGTTTCACGTCCCGGTGCACGATGCCCGCGTCGTGCGCGACGGCCAGCGCGGCCGCCACCTTCGCCCCGATCCGCGCCACCCGCTGCGGATCCAGCGGGCCCTGCTCCCGCATCACCGTCGCCAGGCTCTGCGCGTCGACGAACTCCATGACCAGCCACGGCTGGCCGTCCTCCTCGGCCACGTCGAACACGGTCACCGCGTTCTGATGGTGCAGCCGGGCCGCGATCCGCCCCTCCCGCATGGCCCGCAGCTTCGCCTCGAGCGCCTGCGAGCGCGTCAGACCGGGCGCCAGTAACAGCTGCTTGACCGCGACCGTGCGCCGCAGCCGCACGTCGGTGGCCCGCCAGACGACTCCCATCGCCCCCGTACCGATGGGATCCCCCAGGCGGTACCGCCCCGCGATCAGCCGATCTGACGTCATGTTGTCGTACCCCTTACACGCTCACGCAGAATCCATGCACGCCACGAGCGGCGTCCTGCGTGGTGACGCTCCGCTGCTGTCCCCGGGCCGCTCGTGTCGGGCCTCCGCCACGACGCGTGAAGCCCGGAAACCTCGAAAGTCTACGCGTTGAAGTACTTTGCTTCCGGATGCAACAGGACGAACGCATCCGTGGACTGCTCCGGGTGCAGCTGCAACTCCTCCGACAATGTCACACCGATGCGCTCGGCCTCCAGTAGCGACACCAGTTTCGCGCGGTCCTCCAGGTCGGGGCAGGCGCCGTAGCCGAAGGAGTAGCGGGCGCCGCGATAGCCGAGCTTGAAGTAGTCCTGCACGTCGGCCGGATCCTCCTCGGACACCGAATGCCCTTCCAGCACAAGTTCTTCGCGGACGCGCCGGTGCCAGTACTCGGCCAGCGCCTCGGTCAGCTGCACGCCGATGCCGTGCACCTCGAGATAGTCGCGGTAATTGTCCTGGGCGAACAGCTCGTTGGCGAAATCCGCGATCGGCTGGCCCATGGTGACCAACTGGAACGGCAGCACGTCGACCTGTCCCATGTGCGCCGCGAGGTCCCGGGAGCGGAGGAAATCGGCGATGCACAGGAACCGGTCGCGTTGCTGGCGCGGGAAGGTGAACCGATAGCGTTCCGGCGCGGCGGGATCCGGGGCGTCCAGCACGATCACGTCGTCGCCCTCGGAGACGGCGGGGAAATATCCGTAGACGACCGCGGCGTGCTGCAACACGCCCTCCGCGGTCAGCCGGTCCAGCCAGTACCGCAGCCGGGGACGTCCGTCGGACTCCACCAGTTCCTCGTAGCTGGGCCCTTCGCCGCCGCGCTGCCCGCGCAGGCCCCACTGCCCCAGGAACAGGGCCCGCTCGTCGAGCAGACCCGAATACTCGCCTATCGCAAGGCCTTTCACCACGCGCGTGCCCCAGAACGGCGGCACCGCGACCGGTAGGTCGGCCGCCACGTCCGACCGCTCGGGCACCTCGACCGGAGTCTCCTTGGCCCGGCGCTCGGCCGCGATCCGCCGCGAGCGCTCGTGGCGCGCCTTGCGCTCGGCGGCCTTCTCCCGCTCCGCGACCGCCGCCGGGCTGTCGTCCACGATCGCGCCGCCACGCTTGCGGGTCATGATGTCGTCCATCAGGCGCAGGCCCTCGAAGGCGTCGCGCGCGTAGTGCACGTCGCCCGCGTACACGTCGGTCAGGTCGTTCTCGACGTACGACCTGGTCAGCGCGGCGCCGCCGAGGAGAACGGGGAACTGGTCGGCCATGCCCCGGGTGTTCATCTCCTCGAGGTTCTCCTTCATGACCACCGTCGACTTCACCAGCAGCCCCGACATGCCGATCACATCGGCCTTCTTGTCGACCGCGGCGTCCAGGATCGTCGCGATCGGCTGCTTGATGCCGAGGTTCACCACCTCGTAGCCGTTGTTGGACAGGATGATGTCGACCAGGTTCTTGCCGATGTCGTGCACGTCGCCCTTCACGGTGGCCAGCACGATCCGGCCCTTGCCGGAGTCGTCGGTGGCCTCCATGTGCGGTTCCAGATACGCCACGGCCGCCTTCATCACCTCGGCGGACTGCAGCACGAACGGCAGCTGCATCTGCCCGGATCCGAACAGCTCGCCGACGGTCTTCATGCCCGACAGCAGCGTCTCGTTGATGATCTTCAGCGGCGGCACCTCGGCCATCGCCGCGTCCAGGTCGGCCTCCATGCCGGCCTTCTCGCCGTCGACGATGCGCCGCTCCAGCCGCTCGAACAGCGGCAGCGCCGCCAGCTCCTCGGCCCGCGACGCCTTCGACGAGGCCGTCGACACGCCCTCGAACAGCGCCATCAGCTTCTGCAGCGGGTCGTAGCCCTCGCTGCGGCGGTCGTACACCAGGTCCAGCGCCGTCTCGCGCTGCTCCTCGGGAATGCGCGCGATGGGCAGGATCTTCGACGCGTGCACGATCGCCGAATCCAGCCCGGCCTGCACACACTCGTGCATGAACACCGAGTTCAGCACCTGCCGCGCGGCGGGGTTCAGGCCGAACGAGATATTCGACAGGCCCAGGGTGGTCTGCACATCCGGGTGGCGGCGCTTCAATTCCCGGATGCCCTCGATGGTTTCGATACCGTCGCGGCGCGACTCCTCCTGACCCGTGCCCAGGGTGAAGGTGAGCGTGTCGATGATGATGTCGCCCTCGTCCAGGCCCCAGTTGCCGGTGATGTCGGCGATCAGCCGCTCGGCGATCTCGACCTTCTTCGCGGCCGTGCGGGCCTGGCCCTCCTCGTCGATGGTCAGCGCGACCACGGCCGCGCCGTGCTCGGCCACCAGCCGCATCGTCTGCTGGAAGCGCGAATCCGGGCCGGCGCCGTCCTCGTAGTTCACCGAGTTGACCGCGCAGCGGCCGCCCAGATGCTCCAAACCCGCGCGCAGCACGGGTGTTTCGGTCGAGTCCAGCATGATCGGCAGCGTCGAGGCCGTCGCCAGCCGGCTGGCCAGCTCCGACATGTCGGTGGCGCCGTCGCGGCCCACGTAGTCCACGCACAGGTCCAGCATGTGCGCGCCGTCGCGGGTCTGGTCCTTGGCGATGTCCAGGCACTTCTGCCAGTCGCCCGCCAGCATGGCCTCGCGGAACGCCTTGGAGCCGTTGGCATTCGTGCGCTCGCCGATCATCAGGATCGAGGCGTCCTGCTCGAACGGCACCGCGGTGTACATCGACGACACGCTCGGCTCGTGCCGCGGCTCGCGCGGCGCGGGCGACACCTGCGCCACCGCCTCGGCCACCTGCCGGATGTGCTCGGGGGTGGTGCCGCAGCAGCCGCCCACCAGCGCCAGCCCGAACTCGGTGACGAAGCCGTGCAGCGCCGCCGCCAATTCCTCAGGGGTGAGCGGATATTCGGCGCCGTGCGCGCCCAGCACGGGCAGCCCGGCGTTCGGCATCACCGACACCGGCACCCGCGCGTGCTTGGACAGGTGACGCAGATGTTCGCTCATCTCGGCCGGGCCGGTGGCGCAATTGAGACCGATCATGTCCACGCCCAGCGGCTCGATCGCCGTCAGCGCGGCCCCGATCTCGCTGCCGACCAGCATCGTGCCGGTGGTCTCGACGGTGACGTGCGTGATGATCGGGATGCGGCGCCCGGCCCGCTCCATCGCCCGCCGGCTGCCCGTCACCGCCGCCTTGACCTGCAACAGGTCCTGGCAGGTCTCGATCAGCACGGCGTCGGCGCCGCCGTCGAGCATGCCGAGCGCGGCCTCGGTGTAGGCGTCGCGCAGCGCCGCGAACGGCGCGTGCCCCAGCGTGGGCAGCTTGGTGCCCGGACCCATCGAACCCAGCACGAACCGGGCGGTGCCGTCCGCCGCGGGCCCCATCTCGTCGGCGACCTCGCGGGCCAGCCTGGTGCCGCGCTCGGACAGATCCCGGATGCGGTCGGCGATGTCGTAGTCGGCCAGGTTCGGCAGATTGCAGCCGAACGTGTTCGTCTCCACCGCGTCCGCCCCCGCCTCGAAGTACGCGCGGTGGATGTCGCGCAGCACGTCGGGACGGGTGTCGTTGAGGATCTCGTTACAGCCCTCCAGCCCCCGGAAGTCGTCCAGAGACAGGTCCGCGGCCTGCAACATGGTGCCCATCGCACCGTCGCCGACCACGACACGCCGGGTCAGCGTGTCGAGCAAAGTAGTATCGAACTCGGCGCGTGAGGACAAAGACATGTACTCAAGGGTAGTGGGACCCCCCGACAGTGATCTTTGCGCCACCTTCGGCATCTCCCCCGTTCGCGGCCCGGCTCGATTCTGGACCGACGGAGCGGGGGAGCGAAGCGGAGGAGCGGAGGAGGGAAGAATCGAGCCTCAGGG
>NZ_JARWOP010000128.1 GCF_029868745.1 Nocardia wallacei
GCGGCGGCCGGCGCCGACCACGTTTCCCCCGCAGCCCGAATACACCCCGCCCCCCTATAACAACCCCGGGGGCCCCCGTCTCCCCCCCGCGCCCCCCCGCCGGCCCGGGGGCCGGGGCCCCCCCCCCCCGCGGGCGCGGCGGGGGCCGCCCCCCGCGCTGGTGCCCCGGGAACGACTGATCGAGAGGCTCCGCCAGCGGCGGGACCGCCGGCTCACCGTTATCCACGGTCCCGCGGGGTTCGGCAAGACCACCCTGGCCGCCCAGTGGTGCGCGGTGCTCTCCGCCGAGTCGACCGCGGTGGCCTGGCTGACCGTCGACCATGACGACAACAACCATGTCTGGTTCCTGTCGCATCTCATCGACGCGATCCGCGAGGTGCGGCCCGCGCTGGCGCGTGAACTCGGCGATCTGCTGGAGGAACACGGTGACGAGGCCGAGCGGTACGTGCTCACCTCGCTGATCAACGACATCGACCGGCGCGGCGAGGATCTGGTGGTGGTCATCGACGACTGGCACAGCGTGACCGCGTCCGCCACCATCGGCGCGCTGCGCTTCCTGCTCGAGGGCTGTAGTCCCACCCTGCGTGTCGTGGTGACCAGCCGCCACCGCACCGGCCTGCCGATGGTGTCGATGCGGGCGCGTGACGAACTGGTCGAGATCGACACCGCGGCACTGCGTTTCGATCTGGAGGAGGCACGAGCGTTCTTGGCCGGGCTGGGCGGACTGGACCTGGATCGTGGCGATGTCGAGGACCTGATCGAATCGACCGAGGGCTGGGTCGCGGCCCTGCAACTGGCGGCGTTGTCGCTGCGCGGCAGCGACGATCCCGGGGCGTTGATCGGCCATCTGACCGGGCGTCATCACGCCATCGGTGAGTTCCTCGTCGAAAACGTCCTGGACACACTGGATCCCGGCATACTCGACTTCCTGGTCGCGACCGCGATCACCGAACGCACCTGCGGCGAGCTGGCCACCGCGCTCACCGGTGTCGCCGACGGCCGGGCGCTGCTGGAGCAGGTCGAGCAACAGGACCTGTTCCTGCGGAGGCTCGATGACGGGCGCTGGTTCCGATATCACCATCTGTTTCAGGATTTCCTGCGGCAGCGGCTGGAACACGGTCCGGCGCAACGGATTACCGAGCTGCATCGGGAAGCGTCGCGCTGGTTCGCCGAGCATCGGCACGTCAGCGAGGCGGTCGATCACGCGTTGCTGGCCGGGGACGAGGGGCGGGCCGTGGAGATCGTCGAGCGGGACGGGATGGCGTTGCTCGAGTACGGCCAGATGTCCAGCCTCATCGGGCTGGTGGGCAAGCTGCCCGCGGCGGCCGTCGAGACTCGCCCACGGCTGCAACTGGATCTGGCGTGGGCCAATATCCTGCTGCACCGCGCCGGTCCGGCCGAGCGGGCATTGAAACTGGTCGAGCAGCAACTCGGCCGGTCCGGGTGCGACGAGACACAAGTGGCGGATCTGCGCGCCGAAGCGGCCGTGGTGCGAGCGGTGGTGGCCGTGCGCGCGGATGTGCTGGACGGCATCGAGGCGATGCTGGCGCCGTGTTTCGCACGCGCCGAACGGCTTTCGCCGTTCGTGGTGGCGATCGCCGCCAACGCCGCGACGCTGGCCGCCGGGTACCGGTGTGATTTCGCCGAAGCACTGCGCCTGCAGGAGTGGTCCGAGCCGTACCTGCGGCGAAACAAGGGCTACTACAACAAGGTTCACGGCCTGTGCTTCCTCGGCGTGGCCGCCGGGCTGCGCCTCGAACTGGCCCGGGCCGAGCAGTACTTCCGCCGGGCCTTGAAGACGGCCAAGCAATCCGGCGGCACACATTCCTACGGGGCACGGCTGGCCGGATCGCTGCTGGGCGAACTGCTCTACGAGCGCGGCGAGATCGAGGAGGCCGAACGGTTGCTGGACGAGGGCTACAAGCTCGGCCCCGAGGCCGGTGTGGTCGACTTCAAACTGGCGCGCTACGTGGTCGGTGCGCGGATCAAAGCACTGCTCGGAGATCGTGCCGCGGCGATCCGGCGGCTCAACGAGGGCGCCCGCATCGCGCGATCGATGGCGCTGCCGAGACTGGCCGCCGAGGTGGAGAACGAGCGAGTGCGGCTCGGTCTGCCGCCGCACCCGGAGTTCGGATCGCTGCCGGTGGTGCGGTACGGCCACCGCCGCTCGCCGGTGGACGCGATCGACGAATTCACCGTGCTGTACGAGGAATTCACCGCCATCCGCCTACTGCTCGCCGATCCCGCACCCGACCGGATCGCGCTGGCCTGCCGGTGGGCGCAGGAATGGGTGGACCGGCTGGAGACGCTCGACCGTCCACGCGAACTGCTGAAGGCCCGCCGCCTGCTCATCGCCTGTCTGGCCGCCGCCGGCCACACTCCCGCTGCGAAGGCCTTGCTCGCCAAGGTAATCGCCCAGTGTGCCGAATTCGGTTCGGTGCGTTATGTATTGGACGGCGGGCCGCACGTCGTGCGAACTCTGGCGGATCTGCGTGCGGATCAGCGCGCGGGACGCTGGGACCCCACATGGCCACACGTGCCCCCGGAGTTCCTCGATGTTCTGGTGGGAGCTGATGCGGCCCAGGAGATTTGAATCCTTGCGGGTCCCTTCGCGGTCGTCGGGCCACTCCCCGCCGCGGCCGTCAGAGCAATGATCAGCGTGACGGGCCGCAGTTGCCGGGGGTACGTGCCGGGTTGTCGGGTCGAGTGGAGGCGACGGTGACTCCGCACAAGATTTGGTGGTGGGGCCATGGTCGGGCTGCGGTATCGGCGGCGGTGGGGCATGGTGGGGCCGTGCACAGCATTGTCCTCGAGGGAGTTGGCGTGGCCTTTGGTGGGCGCACGTTGTTCAGTGGTATCGGTCTGACCGTCGCGGCCGGTCGGTGCACCGCGGTGGCGGGGCCGAGCGGGGTCGGGAAGACCACGTTGTTGCGACTGCTCAACCGGCTGGGTGAACCGTCCGAGGGGCGGATACTGCTCGACGGTGTTCCTATCGGTGAACTCGATGTGCTCGAGTTGCGGCGGCGGGTGGGGCTGGCGCCGCAACATCCGGTGCTGCTGGCCGACGTGGTGGTCGACGAGGTGCGGGTGGGGCGGCCGTCGCTGTGGGACGAGCAGGTCGGGGCGTTGCTGAACCGGGTCGGGTTGCCGGAGACGTTCCTGCACCGGCGGTGTGCGGAACTGTCCGGCGGGGAGGCGCAGCGGGTGTGCCTGGCGCGCGCCCTCGCCGTACGGCCCGAGGTGCTGCTGCTGGACGAGCCGACCTCGGCGCTGGACGAGGCGGCGGCCGAGGTGGTCGGGGAACTGGTTCGGGCACACTGCAAGTCCGGCGGCAGCGCCGTGCTGGTCAGCCACGACAGCGTCTTCACCGCCGCGATCGCCGACGACATCTTCGTCTTGGAGGGCGGTCGCCTGTCCCCGCTCGGCGCACTCAGCGAGGCAGTCGAGAATGCGGTGCCGAACGCGTCCCCGCCGACTGCCGGTAGCGTCGGTGAACCGAAGCCCGTTGCCGAGCGGCAGCATGGCCTCACCGGAGGCACAGCTGCTCGGAGGTCTTCGGCAAAGGCTCGGGTGCCGTGGGATCGGACCGGTGGGCCGGGTCCGGCGGGCGGCGCGGTGGGTGGGGGGAGTGACGGCGGGTGAATTGCCGAGCGGTCGGCGAACCCATCCCCGAACCCGACGATGAATGGATAAGGCTGTGACAGAAGGACTTTCGGTGCCCGACTGGCCGGGCGTGGCGGTGTCGCTGGTGCTGGTGGGGGTGGCGGCGCTGGTCGCCTATCGACAGCATCTGCGGCTCACGCGGGAACTGTTGATTGCCGCGGCGCGGGCGGCGGTGCAGCTGATCGCCGTCGGCGCGGTCCTGCTGGTGTTGTTCCGGCACACCGGATTGCCGGGCGCGCTCGGCTGGGTGGCGCTGATGGTGATCATCGCGGGCCAGGTCGCCGGGCGGCGCGGAGCCGGTGTGCCGCAAGCCATTCGGGCCGCGACCAGTGGTGTCGCGTTCGGCACGGTGGTCACGCTGGGTGCGCTGATCCTGCTCGGGGTGATCTCGACGCAGGCGCGGGTGGTCGTCCCGGTCGGCGGCATGATCGTCTCCGGCGCCATGCAGGCCACGGGCCTCGCGCTGCGCCGCGTCCACGAGGACGCGCGGGCCGCACGGCCCGCCGTCGAGGCCCGGCTGTGCCTGGGATTGCCTGCGCGCGAAGCGTTCCTGCCGTATCGGCGGTCGGCGCTGCGCACCGCGCTGGTCCCGGCGATCGACTCCACCAAGGTGGTCGGCCTGATCAGCCTCCCGGGCGCCATGACCGGCCTCATCCTCGCGGGAGTCGAGCCGCTGACCGCCATTCGCTACCAGATCGTCGTCATGTACATGCTCCTCGCCGCCGCGGCACTCGCCGCGCTGGCCGCCGCCCGCGTCGCCGAATACCGCCTGTTCGACGACGCGCAACGCCTGGTCGCCCTACCCGCCTGACCCGCGACATTCTTTGTCGTCTGCAAAGTTTCGACAGGCGTTCGGGCGTCAGGGAATTGGACGTGGCGCCCGAATGGCAGCCCGCGGCCCAGCTCGCGGCGTGGTCGCTGGTACACGGCTTCGCCTCGCTCAGGCGCGCGCCACCGCCATCTGCTGGTCGGCATCGACCCGTGGTCCCCAGAAGTTCAGATGATTGGCCGAATGCCGCAGCGCCGTCGCGCCGGGGAGGATCTCCCGCACGGCGTACTTGTCGTGCGGATAGTGCTGTAGGAATGTGGCCAGCGTCGCCGCGGTGATACCGGCCTTGCCCACCACCTCCGCCGGATCCTCACCGAGCCCGGCGACGACGTCGCGCAGTCGGCCGCGCAGCAGGCTGTCGGTGCACCCGGCGATCATCGCGAAAGGGTCCACCAGCGGAAGGTCGATGGCCAGCGCGTAGGCCCGCGACAGATAGGTGTCGGCCAGGTCGGCGTCGCCGTAGAGGTCGCCGGGCAGGCAGTAGTCGAACCAGTCGATGGTCCCGGTGTCGGTGCACGGGTCGCCGGAAATGCCTTGTCCCGCCAGCTGATTGCCGAGCGGGAAGGTGTGCCCGGCGCTACGGTGCGGCGAGGCGAAGGTGTGCAGCCAGTGGCACTGCGGCAGCCGATCACGCAACGCGCCGGATACCAGTTCCCGCCCGACCAGCGACGCCACGGCGGCGCCCTGCCCGTACCCGAGAATGCCGAAGCCGCCGCGATGTTCGCGGATCAGCCGCACCAACTCGGCGACGCCCATATCGCGCGCCGTCCGATACGACGGCTGCCCGAGCACATCCAGCAGCGCGTCGCCGCCACCGGCCAGCGGACCGAAGGCGACCGGATAATTGAGGTAGACGACATCGAAGACCCGCCGATCGAGCAGATCGGTGACACCGGTGAGCATGCCGATCTCGGTGCGCGGTTCGATCCGCCCTAATTCCTCGGCCGCCGTGACGGCCTCCCAGGTTCCCGGAATGCAGAAGAGTCTGTGCTGTGCCACATTTCGAGAGTGCGCCGCGGACGGCTCGGCGGCGCGAGTAGCGCGGTACTCGAATTTCGCCGAGCCCCGGACCGGTCGGTTCAGTCCACCGTCGACCGGACCGCCTTGTCCATCAGCCGCACGGCCTCCGGCGCCTGCGGCTGTTTCGCCTGCGCCCGCAGCAGATCCCGGATCTCGACGAGCAGTTCGGTCTGGGTGGGTTCGGCCGTCTTCTTGCCGCCGAAACGCTTCTTGAGATGGTTCATCGGCATGATCAGCACGAAGTACAGCACCGCCGCGACCATCACGAAATCGAGCGCGGCGCTGATGATCGGCCCGACCGCGATGAAGGTCGCGGGCTTGCCGGGGACCAGCTGCACACCCAGGCCCAGCTGGCTGTTACTGCCCAGCACCGCCAGGAGCGGCTCCACGACTCCCTTGGTGACCGACTTGACGATCGCGGTGAACGCCGTACCCATCACGACCGCGACCGCCAAGTCGATGACGTTTCCGCGCATCACGAAGTCTTTGAAACCTTTGAGCATGGCGCCGTGCAACCCCAATCCGAACAGTCGACGTGTATCGCGGCGGAGTCTAACGATCGGCGGGCGATGTCAATCGAGGTGGATGGTGATGGTCGCGGCGATCGCGTCGGTGTGCCGGTCCAGTGCCTCGGCGATGATCGGGGCGCGCTGGTTGTGCAGGATCCGATACCGCCGCCGGCGCGGTTCGATGCGCGGCAGCAGCACCACCACCTGCAGGTCCGGTGCGGTGAGCCGGCGGGCGTAGTCGACGATCGGCTCGACCATGCCGTGCCGCGGGCTGGGCAGCACCTCCAGTTCCAGCCCGGGATCCCAGGAACGCCACTGGTCGACCAGCCGGGCGGTGGTCACCGGATCGATGTCCACGGCGATCGGACGTACCTGCTCGCCCAGGCTCAGCGCGGCGTCCAGCGCCCGGCGGGTGAGCCCGCTGACCGCGACCACCGGCACGACCACCACCGTGCGCCGCGCCGGATCGCGCCGCGGCGCCGGTATCGCCGTGCCCATCCCCAGTTCCGCGGCCACCTCGCGGTAGTAGTGCTCGGTGCGGTCGAACAGCAGCATGAGCGCGGGCACCAGGAACAGCAGCAGCCAAGCGCCGTCGGTGAACCGCTCCAGGAAGAACACCACGGCCGCCAGTGCCGTGAGCATCGCGCCGAACCCGTTGAGCAGCACCTTCCAGCCCCAGTACCGCCCATGGTCGCGGACCCACCGGCGTACCAGACCGGTCTGGCTGATCGTGAATCCGAGGAACACCCCGATGGCATAGAGCGGCAGCAGATGATCTACGCGAGCATCGACGAGGATCAGCACCAGCCCCGCCAGCACGCCCAGCGCCGCCACCCCGAACCGGTATACCGGCCGCTCGGCGCGCAGGGCGAACAGGTGCGGCATCCGGTGATCCTCGGCGAGGCGGCTCAGCAGCACCGGCAGCCCGCCGTAGCTGGTGTTCGCCGCCAGCCCCAGCGCCCCGGCGACGGTCACGTTGGCCACCGCGAACAGCACCCCGGTCCCGAAGGCCGCCGCCGCGAGTTGTGCCAGCAGGGTCACCCCGTCGCGCGGCAGAACCTCGTGCGTCGCAATCACTTTCGCGGTGCCCAGCAGCAGCACGCCGAGCAGCAGGCCGAGCGCGACCTCGGTGTGCTGCGCGCGGCGCACGGCGGGCGTCCGGAAGGCGGGCACACTGTTGGCGACGACTTCTACCCCGGTCACCGACGACCCGCCCGCCGAGAAGGCCTTCAGCAGGAGCAGCGGGCCGATCACGCCGGGCGCCTCGTGGAACACCGACGGCGTGCCGATCGTGGCGACCGGCTCCGCCCGCAGCAGACCGACCACGATGATCGCGCCGATCACCACGATGTAGAGCGCGGCCGGCGCCAGCAGCACCTTCGCGGATTCGGCGATGCCGACCAGGTTCACGGCCGTGAGCGCCGCCAGCGCTATCAGCTCGGTCGCCAGCAGATGGTCGGCGATCAGCGGGAAGAGGCTGCCCAGCGCGGCCGCCCCGGCGGCCAGGGCCACCGCCACCGTCAGCACATAGTCGATCACCAGTGCGGCCGCCGCGAGCAGGCTCACCGGGCGCCGGAACTCCCGCTGGGCCACCGCGTAGGAACCGCCGCCGTCCGGGAACTCCGCGACCACCTGCCGGTAGGAGACGACCAGCACCAGCAGCAGGACGGCGATCGCCACCGCGACCGGCACCGTGTAGCGCACGGCCGCCGCGCCAGCGGTGACCAGCACCGACACGATGGCCTCGGGCCCGTAGGCGATGCTGGACAGCGCGTCCAGCGACAGCGCGGCCACGCCGCCGAGGGCCGTGAGCCGGTAGGCATCGCCGCGATGGTGGCGGCGCAGGCGGCGATCGCGGATCCCGTAGCCGCGGGCGGGTGCGTCCGGGCCGCGGGGGTGCGGAGCCCTGCGGATCACGGGCGGGGCGCGGGTCGATCCACGGACGGGTCTCCTTCGGCTGCTGAACAGGGCAGGGTGGAGCTGTGGCCGGGTCTCAGGTTACGGCCGAACGACCTCGGCACCGGCGTTCGTGTCGGCGTGGCGCGCTAGTCTCGGGCGAGTGGAGACCCGTCCGCCGCCGGCCTACCGCGAGCGCCCGTCGACCGCCGTCGGGGGCGCGGTGGTCTGGTCTCGGACCATGGGCCCTGGCGAGGAGACGCCGGTGCTCCCGGACGGTTGCATGGACGTGCTGTGGACGGGGGAGCGGCTGCTGGTCGCCGGACCGGACACCCGTGGGTACGTCCCGCCGGGCGCGGCCGGGACGAGGATCGCCGGTATCAGATTCTTTCCCGGCACCGCGCCCGCGCTGCTCGGCGTGCCCGCCCACGAACTCCTCGACAGTCGAGTGCCCTTGACGGATCTGTGGCCCGCCGCCGAGGTGCGCGCGCTGACCGCGCTGATCGCCGCCGCGCCCGATCCGCTGACGGGGCTCGAACACCTGGCCCGCCGCCGAGTCACCGCCGTCGACCCCGTGCTCGCGCACATCGTGCGGCGGCTGGCGGCCGGGTCCACGGTCGCGGCGACAGCCGACGAATTGGGCCTCGGCGCCCGCCGGTTGCATCGAATGTCATTGTCGGCGTTCGGCTACGGACCCAAGATGCTCGCGCGGGTGCTGCGCCTGCAGCGCGCGCTGGCCCTGGCTCGCGCCGGAATTCCGTTCGCGGAGACGGCCTTCCGCGCCGGTTACGCCGATCAGGCGCACCTGGCGCGCGAGGTCCGGGAGCTGGCCGGAAAGCCGCTGGGGCAGTTGGTTTCCCGCGCCGATCAGGACAGCGGCGCGTAGAGGTCGACGCTGTTGCCGTCCGGGTCGTGCACGGTGGCGTAGCGCTGGCCCCAGAAGGCGTCGAACGGCTTCAGCTCGCCGTGATATCCGGCGCCGGTCAGCTCGGCGTAGAGCGCGTCCACCGCGCCCGGCGAATCGCACTCGAACGCCAGGCCGAGACGGCCGGCCTCGCCCCGCAGATTCGCGACGGCGTCCGGGGCGAACGAGCGGATGTTCTCGTCGGTATCGAGCGTCAGCCGGAACCCGCCCGGCAGCGTCGCCTCCACGTGGCCGCCGAGGTCCTCGCCGAATTCCAGGCCGAGGCGGCGGTAGAAGGCGAGCGCGGCCGCCAGGTCGGACACGATCACACCGATCACGTTCAGTCGAACAGTCATATTCGCACCGTAGAACGCGCGGCGGGCATGGTCTTGAACGAATCGGACAGCGTGTCCGCGGCCACATATGATTCGATTTCCGGGAGCGAAACGGCCTGTGCGATATAGCGTTTGTGTATAAGAAACTTGCTTGTGGAGCCACCGGGCAGGAGGGGCGTTGGGGACGGATCAGACACTGCTGCATCGCTTCGTGCTGTCGCAGCTCACCGCGGCCGGAGCGGATCGCGATCGAATGCTGCGTGAATGCGGCGTCCCGGAGTGGACACTGACCGGGTCGGGCGTACAGGTACCCAGTGACACCTTCTCGCGATTATGGGAGGTGGGTGAACGCGCGCTGGACGATCCGAGTGTGGCCCTGCACGTCGCGAGCAGATACCGGCTGCCCGCCCTGCGGCTCTACGACTATCTGTTCTCCAGCGCGCCCACCCTCGGCGCCGGCCTGGCCACCTGCGGCCCGTACGTCACGGCGGTCACCACCAACCACCGCTTCGACCTGATCGCCGAGAACGACGACGAGACCAGCCTGTACGTCGACATGATCGACGGCGAGGGCCGCGGCCGCGACCACACTCAGCTGTGGGGACTGGTAGCCGTGCTGACCCGGGCTCGCCAGGTCGTCGACGCGCCCTTGCATCCGATCCGGGTGGCGTTGCGGCAGGACGCGCCGCGCGACGTGCGGCCCTTCGTCGAGGTGTTCGGTACCGCCGCGATCGAGTTCCGCGGCCCGGTGGACGCGATGACATTCTGCGCGACCGATATGGAATTACCCCTCACCACAGCCGATCCCGTGCTGGCGGAGGTGCTGGAGCCGCTGGCCGCCGCGCTGCCCCCGCCGCCACCGCTCGAGACGGCTTGGCCGGAACGGGTCGCCGCGGTGCTGGCGCGGGCGTTCGAGGAGGGCGAGGTCTCGCTGGAGTGGGTCGCGCGCCGCATGGCGATCAGCCCGCGGACGCTGCAGCGCCGCTTGGCCGAGGCGGGAACGACCTGGCGACTGGAATTGGACCGGGCCCGGCTGGCCCGGGCCGCCGCGGCGGGCCCGGTGAGCCGGGAACGGCAGGCGGAGCTACTCGGCTACGCCGACGCGGGCTCGATGCGCCGCGCGGCGCGCCGGTGGTCGATGGTCGCGCGCTCGGGCCACCTCGACGAATTCGATCGCCAGTCCTAGAACCGCAGGTTGCTGGCGGCGATGTTCCAGAACGTGCTGCGGTCCAGCGAGCGGAGATCCCAACTCTCGGCGATCGCGTGCGAGGCGCTCACGATGGCCTGGACGTCGAAGTCGTCACGCGTTGCGGTGCCCTTCGCCTCCAACTCCGCGATCACGTACTCCGTCGCGGTCTCGAGGGTGTTCAACACGGTGTTCTCCAATCGGTCGTAGGTGTACGTACGGTCGATCACGGATCGTGTTGCCGCGGTGAGGGACCGCGGCGTGCACCGAACCGACACCACGTGGGCGGTCCCTGTCGTCCTGGCCTGGTGCTTCTGGTGGAGGGGTGAAGCACCCCGCGAACGACAGGCACCGGTGCCACGCGGCGGGCACGGTGCCAGTTTTGCGCCTCCCCTCAGGTATGACCAGCACCGAACACGCCACACTCGGGCAAACGCGCCAATTTCCGTCGGCCGTGACGCAATCGATGCTGTTCCGTCCGGCGAGTTGCGGTGCACCGGCGCGCCCGTGCCCGGACCGTCGGCCGGTCGACGAGCGAATGCGGTGCAACACGCGAGCGTTACCCGGATGCCGGGGGCAGCAGATCCTCGTAGCGGTACTCGGTGTCGATCGGCGTGCCCGCGGCGTGCGCGGCCTCCTCGCGCCGCCGCAGTTCCACCCGGCGGATCTTGCCGGAGATGGTCTTGGGCAATTCGGCGAATTCGACCCGGCGCACCCGCAGATACGGGGCCAGCTGGTCGCGGGCGTAGGCCAGGACCGCCCGCGCGGTATCGGCATCGGGTTCCCAGCCGGCCGCGAGCGCCACGTACGCCTTGGGGACGGCGAGGCGAGTGTCGTCCGGTTGCGGGACCACCGCGGCCTCCACGACCGCCGGGTGCTCGATGAGCACGCTCTCCAGTTCGAACGGCGACACCTTGTAGTCGGAGGACTTGAACACGTCGTCGGTGCGCCCGATGTAGGTGATGTAGCCGTCGGCGTCGCGGGTGGCGACATCGCCGGTGTGGTAGTAGCCGCCCGCCATGGCGTCGGCGTTGCGTTGCGGGTCGTCCAGGTAGCCGGTCATCAGATTCACCGGTTCCGCGGCGAGGTCCAGGCAGATCTCGCCCTCGTCGGCCACCGTGCCGGAGATCGGGTCGACCAGCACCACGGGAACGCCGGGGGCGGGCCGTCCCATCGAGCCCGGTTTGACCGGCTGTCCGGGGGTGTTGCCGACCTGCAGGGTGGTCTCGGTCTGGCCGAAACCGTCGCGGATCGTGAGTCCCCACGCCTTCTCGACCCGCGCGATCACGTCGGGGTTCAGTGGTTCCCCGGCGCCCAGTACCTCGCGCAGGCCCGCGGGCCGCTCCCCGAGATCCGCCTGGATCAGCATGCGCCACACCGTCGGTGGCGCGCAGAAGGTGTTCACCCCGGCCCGGTTCAGCTGCGCGAGCAGTGCGGCGGCGTCGAAGCGGCCGTAGTTGTAGACGAAGATGGTGGCCTCGGCGATCCACGGCGCGAACAGGCAACTCCACGCGTGTTTGGCCCAGCCGGGCGCACTGATCGCCAGGTGCACGTCGCCGGGGCGCACGCCGATCCAGTACATGGTGCTGAGGTGGCCGACCGGATAGCTGATCTGGCTGTGCTGCACCATCTTCGGCTTGCTGGTGGTGCCCGAGGTGAAGTACACCAGCAGTTCGTCGGTGACGTCGGTGACCGCCTCGAACGGGCCCGCCGCACGCACGTCGCCGGAGTCGGTGTAACTGTGCCAGCCGGACGCGGGCGCACCGACGACGATGCCGGTGTACTCGCCGTCCACCTGCTCGAATTTCGCCGTGTCGGCGGTGTTGGCGATCACGAAACGCACGGCGCCCCTGGCGATCCGGTCGCTCAGGTCGGCCGGGCCCAGCGCCGCGGTGGTCGGCATGACAACCGCTCCGAGCTTGGCGATCGCCAGCATGGATTCCCACAGCTCGACCTGGTTGCCCAGCATCACGATCACCCGATCGCCCCGGCGCACACCGATGTCGGCGAGCCAGGTCGCGACCTGGTCGGAGCGGCGGGCCAGCGCGTCGAAACTCACCCGCTGTTCGCGCCCGTCCTCCTCGACGATCCACAGCGCGGTGCGGTCGTTGCCGCGGGCGATCACATCGAACCAGTCCGTGGCCCAGTTGAATCTGCCTGTCAGCAGCGGCCATTCGAACAGCTTGCGGGCCGAGTCGTAGTCGGTCGCGGTGCCCAGCAGGCGGTCGCGGGCGGCGCGGTACAACTCGGTGTTGGTGGTCATGCCGATTCTCCTGTTCTGTCGATATCGGGGCCGAACAGCCGCGTGGAGATCTCGCGCATCTCGACCTTGCGGATCTTGCCGGTGACGGTCATCGGGAATTCCTCGACGACGTGTACGTAGCGTGGAATCTTGAAATGCGCGAGCTGCCCGGAACAGAACTCGCGCAGCGCCGCGGCGTCCAGGGCGGGTGCGCCCTCACGCAACCGGATCCAGGCTACGAGTTCCTCGCCGAATCTCGGGTCGGGCACGCCGACCACCTGAGCGTCGAGGATGTCGGGGTGGGTGTAGAGGAACTCCTCGATCTCGCGGGGGTAAATGTTCTCCCCGCCGCGGATGACCATGTCCTTGCTGCGGCCGGTGATCGCGACGTAGCCGTCGTCGTCCATGGTCGCCAGGTCTCCGGTGTGCATCCAGCGGCCGGAATCGATGGCGGCGGCGGTCTTCTCGGGATCGTTCCAGTACCCGAGCATCACCGAGTAGCCGCGGGTGCACAGTTCGCCGGGCTCGCCGCGCGGCACGGTCAGCCCGGTCGCGGGGTCGATGATCTTGATCTCCAGATGCGGCCCGACCCGGCCCACGGTCGCCGTGCGCTGGGTGAGGGTGTCGTCGCGGCGGGTCTGGGTGGATACGGGGGATGTTTCCGTCATGCCGTAGCAGATGCTGACCTCGCTCATCCCCATCCGCTCGATCACCTGCTTCATCACCTCGACCGGACAGGGCGACCCGGCCATGATGCCGGTGCGCAGCGTGGACAGGTCGTAGGTGTCGAAACCGGGCTCGGCGAGTTCGGCGATGAACATCGTCGGCACCCCGTACAGCGACGTACAGCCCTCGGCCGCAACGGTTTCCAAGGTGGCGCGCGGATCGAACGCCGGGGCCGGGATCACCATCGCCGAGCCGTGGCTGGTGGCGGCGAGATTGCCCATCACCATGCCGAAGCAGTGATAGAACGGGACCGGCAGGCAGATCCGGTCGGCCTCGGTATAGCCGCACAGCTCGCCGACGAAGTAGCCGTTGTTGAGGATGTTGTGATGGGAGAGCGTGGCGCCCTTGGGGAAACCGGTGGTGCCGGAGGTGTATTGGATGTTGATCGGGTCGTCGAGGGAGAGCGCGGCCTGCGCCGCCGCCAGCTCGACCGGATCGCCGGCGCGGCCGCGATCCAGCAGTGCGGACCAGTCGGGGCCGTCCAGCAGCACCACGTGGTCCAGGTCGGGGCAGTCGGGGCGGACCTCGTCGATCATCGCGGCGTAGTCCGAGGTCTTGAACTCCCGGGCGGCCACGAGCACCCGGGCGCCCGCCTGCCGCAGCACGTAGCGCAGTTCGTGCGCGCGATAGGCGGGGTTGATGTTCACCAGGATCGCGCCGATCCGCGCGGTCGCGTACTGCACCAGCGTCCACTCCGCGCGATTCGGCGCCCAGATGCCGACCCGATCACCCTTGCCGACGCCGGTCGCGAGCAGACCGAGCGCGACCGCGTCCACCTCCGCGGCGAACTGCCGATAGGTCCACCGCACATCGCCGGCGCGGTCGACGAGCGCGAGCCGATCGCCGTGGATCGCCACGGTGCGATCGAGGTTGGCTCCGATCGTGTCGCCCAGCAGCGGCACGTTCCATGCTCCATGCGTATAACTGGCCTGCTGGATCCGGCCCGTTGTCGAACTCACGGGAATTAGGATCCAGGTCACATTCCCCCGCCCACTACCCCCGGAAAGGGGTACCGAGATGGAACTGCTGCGACCCCGCGATGCCGACGCGCTGCGCGCCGAACTGCGCCGGGTCGCGGTCGACTCGCGGATGCCGGTGGTGTTCGGCGGCCAGGTGCACGGGGAGACGCTGATTCTCTCGGAGTTCTTCGGGACCCGCACCGCCGCCATGCGCGGGCTGGCGGTCTCGCCGTCGTCGGGGGTCGGGGGCGCGGCGGTGTCGAGCAGGCGGCCCACCTCCGTCGCGGACTACCGGATCGCCTCCACCATCACCCACCACTACGATGCCCCGGTGCTGACCGAGGGCTTGCGGGCCGTGGTCGGGGTGCCGGTCGTGGTCGGCGGCGAATCGCGCGCCGTGCTGTACATCGCCAGCCGCGACGCCGGGCCGATCGGCGGCCGTGCGGCCGAGTTGGCGGTGCAGGCCGGTCGGCGGCTGGCCGTGGAGCTGGCGATACGCGACGAGGTTGACCGGCGGTTGCGGTTACGCGAGGCGGCGATCGCTCCGACGACGGACGCCGTTGTCGCCGAACAGCTTCGCGACATCCATGCCGAGGTGCGCGGCATCGCCCAGACCGTCACCGACCCCACCGCCCGCACTCGATTACGTGAGCTGTCCGAACGTCTGGCCCGGCTCGTGTCCGGCCCCGAAATCCCCGACGACGCACCGGCACTGGCGCCCCGCGAGCTGGACGTACTCACCCACGTCGCGCTCGGGTGCAGTAATGCCGAAGCAGCACAACGTCTTTCGCTCCGGACGGAAACGGTCAAGAGCTATCTGCGCAGCGCCATGGTGAAACTGGGCGCCCACACTCGCCACGAGGCTGTGGTGCGGGCGCGTCGGGCAGGCCTGCTTCCCTGAGGGGTGTCCGCGCGCCGCGTTCGATCCCCCGGAATGCCCCTGGCCCGCGCTCCAGGGAGCACGGGCCAGGGATGTTGTGCCGCCGCAGGGTTGTTATGCCGCCGCAGGGATGTTGTGCCGCCGCAGGGATGTGCTGCGGCACGGTTGTTCAGTCGCGGCAGGGTTGTTGTGCTGCCGCAGGTTTGCTGTGCGGTGGCACGGTTGTTCCGCTGTTGCGCGGTTGTTGTTGCGCCGCAGCGGGTTTGGCGGAGGTCAGGCGCGGCGGAGAGCGAGGACCGGGATGGTGCGGATGCCCGCGGTCTTTTCGGCGTATCCGGCGAAGCCTGGGTAGCGGCCGGCCTGTTCGGCGTAGATTCGGTCTCGGTCCGGGCCGGTGATCTCCTGGACGGTGACGTCGTAGCGTTCCGTGCCGCGCTCGACGGTTGCCGTGCCGGCCGCGGTGAGGTTGTAGTACCAGTCCGGGTTCGTGGGAGCGCCTCCCTTGGAGGCGAACACGTAGATGAGGTCGGGGTCCTGCTCGTCGGCCAGGTACATCATCGGGCTGACCGATTCGCGCCCGGACTTGCGGCCGCGATGGTGCACCAGCAGCATCGGGGCACCCTCGAACTGGCCGCCCACCCGGCCCTCGTTGGCGCGGAACTCGGCGATGATGTTGCTGTTCCAATCGTTGGCAGTGCTCATCGGACTCCCTTCGCGGAACGGACCGGGACCAGTCCTACGGCTCGATGAGCTGGATGTCCAGCTCGATGGCGATCTTGTCGCTGAGCATAGCCGTGGGTACCGCCGTGGCGACGTCGAACTCGCTGCGCTTGAGGGTGCCGGTCGCGGCGAATCCGGCGCGGCGCTTGTTGTCGGGCGCCTCCTGCACGCCGCCCCACTCGACCTCGAGGGCGATGGGCTTGGTCACGCCGCCGAGCGTCACCTCACCGGTGACCTCGAAGTCCTCGGCCACCCGCACCGGCTCGACGACCTTGAAGTGCAGGGTCGGCCGCTTCTCGACGTCCAGCAGGTCGGCGCTGCGGACGTGCTCGTCACGCTGGGCGTTGCCGGTGTCGAACGAGTCGAGGTAGACGGTGGCCTCGATGGCGGCCGTGCCCGCCTCGTCGACGACGAAACCGGTCTCGAAGGAGTTGAAGCGCCCGCGGACCTTGGAGATCCCCAGGTGGCGGACGGTGAAGTTGACCGATGAGTGGGCGGCGTCGAGCTCCCAGGCGCCGGCCTTCAGGGTGGTGTTCGTAGAAGTCGTCATGTCCACCATCATTTCCGGACCGCGGTCCGTTTGTCCACGCCGCCGCTATCCTGGTACTGCCAGGGCGCGGATAACGCAGCCGGGATCGGACAGGATGGTGGCGTGGCACAGTCGGAATTCGGCGAATTTCTCATCGCTCGGCGCGCGCGGTTGCAGCCGGAGGACGTCGGTCTGCCCGCGGGTCGCCGCCGCCGCACGCCGGGCCTGCGCCGTGAGGAGGTCGCCGCCCTGGCCGGGGTGAGTGTCGACTATCTGGCTCGCCTCGAGCAAGGCCGGGATACCAATCCCTCCATGGCGGTCCTCGGCGCGCTGTCCGAGGCATTGCAGCTCAACGAGGTCGAACGCCACCATTTCGGCAAGCTGGCCTTCGGTCTGGAACACGCGGCCGGCGGCTGCCCGTCGCCCGGCCGGGCGGAGGACCAGGTCTCCGAGACGCTGCAGGCGGTTCTCGACGCGCTGCACCCGACTCCCGCCGTGGTGCTCGGCCGGTGGCAGAACATCCTCGCCGGCAACGCCGCCTGGCGCGATTTCGCCGAGCCGCTCGGTGTCTACGACGACGGGATCGACGGCAATCTCGCGCGGTATGTGTTCGCCCATCCGGCCGCGCCGCAGCGCTGGCGCGACTGGCCGGTGGCCGCCGACATGATGATCTCCGCATTGCGGGCGGCGCGTTCGGTCTGGCCCGACGAGCAGGGGCTCGGGTCGCTGATCACCGAACTGCAGGGCCGACCGGAATTCGCCTGCCGCTGGCGCGAGCACATGGTGGGTGAATTCCGCACGGGCACTGTGCATCTCGACCATCCCCAGCGCGGCGAGATCGAGGTCGAGATCGAGACCCTCAACCCGGCCGCCGATCAGACCATTCAGGTCTGGCTGATCGGCCGCCGCCAGGCCCACGCCCCCGGCTTGCGGCTGGTGAACGAGTAGCCCCGGTTCCCGCCCGCAGTCGCCTGCTGTGGCGAACTGCGGGCGAACTCGAGTTCTACTTCCCGAACCGGTCCCGCAGCTTGTTCACGGCGTCGCCGACGGCGGCCTTCACATCGTCGGCGGCCTGCTTCACGCCCGCCTCGGCCTGATCGGTCCTGCCCTCGTCGCGTAGCTTGTCATCGCCGGTGACCTGCCCGGCGGCTTGTTTCGCCTTGCCGCTCAGGTCGTCGACCGTGTGGGCGAACTTGTCGTTGGCGGACATCACGAACCTCCGTTGTCGAATGAGTGCGGCGCCGATCGGCGCACATGTTCAAGACCGTGCCGGCGCGGTATTACTCACTCGGCAACCTGTGAGACAACGATCACGGATAATTCCTCGTGACGATTCCCGCTCGCGTGTGTCGATCGAGGGAGCAGCGGAGGAGGTGTTGTGTGAGCACGACGGCTACCGCACCCGAGGCGGCACTGGACGACGCGACCCTCGCCGGTCGGGCGCGCGACGGCGATGTCCGGGCCTACGAGCAACTGGTGCTGCGCTATCAGGGGCCCATGTTCCGGCTCGCGGCGAAGATGCTGGCCGACCGCGGCGAGGCGGAGGACGTCACCCAGGAGGTGTTCCTGAACGCGTGGCGCAGAGTCGGCCAGCTCCAGGACGACTCGGCGTTCGCGGGCTGGCTGTACCGGATGACCACGAACCGCTGTCTGAACGTCATCAGATCCCGGCAGCCGTCCGCCGACGTCGACCCGGACACCACCGCCTCGCCGCGCACCGACACCCACCCGGAGCACGCGGCGCAGGTCAACGGCCAGCTGGCCGCCCTCACCGCGGCGCTGCAGCGGCTGACGCCCGAGCAGCGGGCCTGCTGGCTGCTGCGCGAGGTACACGGCCGGTCCTACGACGAGATCGCCGAGATCGTCGGCACCAACGGCACCGCGGTCCGCGGCCGGATCGCCCGGGCCCGAGCACAATTGGCGGAGGTGATGAAGCCATGGCGGTAGGCCAGACCACCGACAGCGACTACCTGCTTCCCTGCGGGCGCGGTCTGGAACAGGTGTGGGAGCGGCTGGACGCGGTCGATGCCGGACTCGCCGACGAGCACGAACAGACCTGCCCGCACTGCGCCGCGGCCCGCGAGAGCCTGCTCATGCTGCGCGGCGCGACCCGCGAACTGGTCGAGGAACCGGATCCGCCACCCCCGGACCTGTTCGGCCGCATCATGTCCGCCGTGCGCACCGAGGTGCGCCGGGGCCGGACCGTGGACCTGCCCACCCCGCATCCGGGCTCGATCGAGGTCAGCGAGCAGGCGGTGGCGGTGGTGCTGCGCTACGCGGCCGACACCGTGGACGGCGTGCGGGCCCGCGGCTGCACCGTGCGCTCGACCGGACCGGGGTCCGACGGCGCCACCGTCGTCGAGGTGGAGATGACCATCTCGGTGCGTGCCGACGGCCGCAGCCTCGGCGAGGTCGTCCCGCAGGTGCGTGAGCGGGTGCGGGCGGCTGCCTCGGCGCGCATCGGCCTGATCCTGCAACGCCTCGACATCTCGGTCGTCGATATCTACGAGGAGTTTCAATGATCGTGTCAAGCCGCAGTTCTGATCGGGGCTGGTGCCTCGGTGGTGAACGTGCGGTTGTCGCGTACGAGCGCCCAGATGACGTCGATCAAACGGCGGGCCAGTGCGATGAGGGCTTGGGTGTGGAT
>NZ_JARWOP010000129.1 GCF_029868745.1 Nocardia wallacei
GGAGAACCCCCAAGAACTGTATCGCCGCTGCAACGAACACCAGCGCCGCCTGTTCAATCAGGCAATCTTCCAACAGCTCTACATCGACGACGAGCAGATCAACGGCCACCGCCTGCACGAACCCTTCGGACAGCTACACGCCGCCCAACGGGCACAAGCAGGAACATGCGGCGCAACCCGGCACAAGACAAGCCGGGATGCTCCTGAATCAGGCAACTCCCGAATGAAGGGAGGAGTAGGGGTCCTACTCCAGGGCGTTCATTCAGCCCCGGGTTCTAGTAGTGACCCTATGGTGGAGCTAAGGGGACTCGAACCCCTGACCCCCACACTGCCAGTGTGGTGCGCTACCAGCTGCGCCATAGCCCCTTGTTCAGTTCTCGATTGCCGGGGGTTTCCCTCCGGCCTCAACGAAGTTACACCACGGCTGCTCACGGGACCAAATCGACTGGATGTGGGGGGTGGTAGAACTGGTGTTCGAAGGGTAGTGTCGAACACATGTTCGACAGCGGAGAGCTTCAGGCGATGAGTGACGAGGGGCTGATCGATGCGCTGCGGCGGGCACACGGGGCGGCGGCGTTCGCGCAGGCGGCAGAGGTGCTGGCGGTACGGGAGCTGTATCGGCGGCAGGAGGAGACCGAGGAGGGTGGGGAGTTCTCGGCTACCGAGGCGGCGGTGGCGGTGCAGATATCCGAGCAGGTGGCGGCTGCGCTGATCGATATCGGGCTGGCGCTGGACAGTCTGCCGCGGACACGGGTGGCGTTCGGATCGGGATTGATCGACCTGGCACGCGCGCAGGTGATCGCGGACAACGCTCGCGACCTGCCGCCGGAAGTGCTGGACGAGCTGGAGCCGAAGCTGATCGAGGCGGCGGCACGGGCGACGCCGGCGCGGTTGCGGCAGACGGCGCGGCGATGGGTGGCCAAGCTGGATCCGGAGGGCGAGCAGCGGCGGCGCGAACGGCGCGAGCACGACCGCGACGTACGCATCACCGCGGTGCAGGACGGCATGGCGGTGTTCGACGGTCTGCTGCCCGCGGCGGGCGCGCAAACCGTGGCGATGCGCCTGCGGGAGATGAGTCTGCAAGTGTGCGAAGAGGATTCGCGGACACTGCCGCAGCGCCGGGCCGACGCCCTGGTCGCGCTGTCGGACGGCTCGGAGCGCCTGCGCTGCGAGTGTGGCCGGGCCAGCGAATGTCCGGCCGCTCGCGTCGCCGGCGCCGCACCGCGCAAACCGCTGATCCAGATCGGGGTCCCGGCGGACACGCTGCTCGGCGGCGGCAATCACCCGGCACTGCTGGCCGGCTACGGCCCGCTCGACGCCGAACTCGCTCGGAGAATCGCCGAATACGCACAGTTCGAGGTGATCCCGGAACGCCCCGACGATCCGACCACCACCGCGGAGTCGATGCGCGAAGAACCGTCGCCGTGGCTGGCCCGGGAGATCCGCGCGCTCGACGGTGGCTGCCGGTTCCCCGGGTGCACGATGCCCGCGGCGGAATCCGAACTCGATCACGTCGAACCGTTCGATATCGCCCATCCGGGCCGCGGCGGCGGCACTGTGATGGCGAATCTCGCCGTGCTCTGCGCACGCCACCGACGGCTGAAATCGTTGGTGGACAAGGGAACACTGCGGTGGCGATTACACCATCCCGACGACGACCAGTTGCGGTGGACCAGTCCGACCGGCGACGAGCAGACCACCCTCCGCGAGGGTGCCCGTTACCTGTTCCCGCACAGCGACACCGAGGCCCGCGGCCTCGAATGGTCTTCTCCCACAGCGGCTCCAGAACGAGCACATCCGGCCGTCGTCGACCTCACGTACCCGATCGAACACCCTGTCGCCCACCGTCCACTGTCGACGGTTTCCCCCGAGGACTACCACTGAATACCCTCCACCGGGCGCACCCGGTCCGTCACCGACCCACGAGGACACGGCAAGTCATGGAACACCCGGACCGTCCTCCGGCCCCGACCGTCATCGACGTCGGCGTGGAACGCGAACGCATCGCGGCCCTGGAACAGATCCGCCGACGCCTGGAGTCCGAACTCGACAAGGCCGACGCCGGGTGCGGCTACGCCGCCATGGCCGCCCAACTGCGCGACACCATCAACGCCATCGCCGACGCCCGCAACCGAATCTACGAGACGCTGCTCGGCGACGAGCCCGAGCAGCCCGACCCCGGATAGCCCGCGATTCCTCCGCAGCCTGCGCGGGCACACCGGGATCCGACCCGGGCGGTATGGGGATTCCGCCCGGGCCTCGGATCAAGCTCCGCCCGACCCGCGATCATGCGAGCGAGCGCTGCATCGCCGTACGAACCGCGCTCTCACAGGCCTGTTCGAGCGCCGCGAACTTATCCGACCGCCACTCGATCGGCATCGTGAGCGTGGCGTCGATATAGAGGTTCGCATCGTGGACGACAAGGTGTACCGACCCCGTGTAGGTCATCGAACCTGTCCGGAAGGGCCCGGAGTATGCCCGCCCGGACGAGGATTGGAAGGCGGCCTCCCCCAGATCGTTTCGAAAGCGGAAGGCCGAATAGTCCAAATCTTGAAAGTCCTCCGCGAGGCTGATCGGACGGGAGTCGTACACCGAGCGTGGACTGTCGTTCGGGTCGAAGACAAGTGCCAGAAGTGTGAATTGCAGGCCACGATCAGGGACCTCGGCGACGCAGTCGCGCGGTCCGGGGTAATTCGTCGGCTTCAGCACCGCTCCCGCGCCGGCCACTCGTTCCAGCGCGGATAGATCGATCAGATCACAGGGATATCCGCGGGTCTCCCGGTACGTCTGCTGCTGCCCGGAGAATGACGGACTTCCGGGAAGGAAAGACTCGGCGTCCCTGTCCACCGCTACGCACGCCGCGACGACGACAGTGACAACCAGGACGATCGCCGAAAGGCCCGCGATCGACCACGGCATCGAAACACGCAAGCGCCCAGCGCTTTTCGTCATCGTAGATGCTCCCATGCCGTCGTGGCCTGGTGCTGACAGACCGGCCCTACCTGCACCGATGCGGCGGGAAGTTGAAGAACCCACACTTCCAGAAACAGGTTCTCGTCAAGAATGCCGACGGTGCACTGTTGTGCGTCGAGGACATGGAAGTACGACTGCTCCCCCACTCCGGGCCACCCGACGCTGGTCGCATCCAAGAATCCCCCCGCCGAACGTGCCGCATCCGCCCGTGCCTTGTCGTACATCGCTTGGGGCCTGTGGCCGTCGTTCATCACCCTGCCCAGCACCGCCAGCACCGTACCCGACGAGCGCACCCGGCAGTGGTGGCTCGAATAGGGTTGCGACGCGCGCGATTCAGCATGCGCGGGCGGTAATGCGGGAGCGTCGGGCATCCCGAGGTCGAGCAGCTCGCAGGCGTTGCCGATGCTGTCGGCGGTGTAGCCACCTCCGGTTCCCCAGGACGGCACGGTGACGACCACGATCACCACAACGGACGCCACCACACACAACGCGGTGACGAGCCAAGGCAATACGACTCGCAACGCCCGCCGGCCGGACGATGCGCCGGCCGATTTTGCGGCCCAGGGCATTTCGGCACCAGCAGTCGTCCCCGCCGCGAACTGTCCGGCGAAGTCGGGCACAGGGACAGTTGAGCTGGCACGTCCAGCAGACGCCTCCGACCTAAACTGCCCAGCGAACTCGGACTTGGTGGGACCGGGGTGAGAACCACCGACGAACGTCCCGGCGTTTTTCGGTTCGGGGACGGCCGGGCGAGGACCCTCGACAGGCCCTCCCAGCACATGCTGTCCGGCGATTTCGGATGCAGGAGAAGCGGATCGAGAGCCCTCGGCCGCGGCACCGCCGAGCAATCCGACCAGATCCACTGCCGTCGGGCGACCTTCCGGCCGCTTGGTAAGGCACCCCGCCAGAACATCGCGCAGGCCGGCCGGAACCCAGGTGAGATCCGGCTCCGCTTCCACCACCCGCCGGGCGACGACCTCGTCGACCCCCGTCCCGAAAGCCGGAATGCCGGTCACGGCGTAGACCAGCGTCGCGCCCAGCGCGAAAACATCCGCGGCGGGGCCGACATGCTGTCCGAGGATGGCCTCGGGCGGACGCACCGCCACCGACGAGGACTCGCCGATCAGCACCGGACCGCGATCCGTCAGCCGCACAGCGTCGGCCGAAACACCTCCGTGCACACGACCTCGGCCATGCAGAGCAGCCAGTGCCTCCGCCGATCGCAGCGCGAGTTCGCGCACCGCAGATTCAGGTAGCGGCCCACGAGTAGCGATCACCTCCCGCAGGGTCGGCCCCGAACCCACCTCCCGCGAGATCGGCCCCACCGCCGCCTCCTGCACGGTCGACCCCGAACCCACCTCCCGCAAGCCCGGCCCCACAACCACCTGCCGCATCGTCGACCCCACACCTCCCGCCCGCAGCGTCGACCCCACACCTTCCGCACCACGCCCGGAAACCACGACGGTCTTCGTGAGCATGTCCGCGAATGTCCGTCGCTGCTCATCGACCAACGGCCAGAAGAATCCGAGATAGCACGGGAGGGCGTCGAGCGTGTGGGCGAGTTGGCGGAGGAATGCCCGGCCGACACCGATCGGCCGCGCGGTCCGCGGGTCGACCAGCCGCTGTTTCGTGACGAACTTGCCGAGGCTGCGGCCGGTGAGTCCCTGCACGACAACGGTATTGACCAGGCTCAGCAGGCCGACGATGAGCAGCATCGACGCCACCAGCCACCGCGTCACGGTTCGGGACCGCTCGATCGACGCGGCATAGCCCAGCGTGCCCCCGGGGCGGCCCATGATCTCCGGCGTAAGCCAAGGGTGCACGATCCGCATAACAGCGACGCCCACCGCCACCAGTATCCCGACCAACAGCAGGTCAACGACTGCCGACAGCACCCGCACGGGCCACGACGTGTAACGAAGGCCGACTTCCGACGTCACAATCCTCGTCCATCCAGTCCGTCACATGCGAGAGGTGATGCGGGCGTTGCGATTCGGCCCGACCCCTTCCTAATTCGTAGCAGACCGGTGACCGGGGATCCTGTCACGAAGCAGATCGGGTGAAAGACTGGCGATTTCACCGATACACGTCGGACAATTCGAACTCTGCCGAATTCACCCGGCGACCTGAACCACCCACTCCTCGTCGTTGACGTCGATCTCCTTGGTGCCGTCGAATACCGTCGGCGTCTGCACCTTCCCGCCCAGCGCGGCCTTCATCGCGGTCAGCGCCGCCTCGGCGTGGTTGCGCGCGGAGTCGACGCGCTGGCCCTTGCTGATGCACTGCGTCACCTCGTCGGGCGCGCCGACCTCCTTGGCGAGGGCCGACAGCTCATCGTTGCCGAGGTCTCCGCCGTTCTCGCTGGGCTGCTTGGTGGTGAACAGCACCTCGTGGAACTTGGAGTACACCGGACCGTCGCCGTAGTCGGCCACGCATTCGCTGGCCGCCACCGCGCGCGAGGAGTAATCCTTGCTGCCCGACTTCGAGTCGAGGAAGTTGACCAGCCGGTACCGCACGGCCAGCTTGCCCTCATCGATCTTGTGCGCGATCTCCTGACCGTAGAGGTGCTCGAGCGTTCCGCACGCCGGGCACAGCGGGTCCTCGTAGAGGTCGATGGTCTTGGCGGCGTCGATCTTGCCCAGCACGATGGCGCCGTCGGAGTCCAGCAGCGCGTGCACGCCCGGATCGTGCACAGGCCCGTATCCGTCGTCGCGGACGCTCAGGCTGTTGTCGCTGTTCCAGCGCACGACCAGCACCACGATCACCGCGATCACGACGAGAGCCACGGCACCGAGGGCATAGCTGGTGCGACTCGACATCGGCCGCGGCGTGTACTTCGATCCGGAAGAGGAATTCACGGGTCCACTCTGCCAAAGCACCCGCGTCCCCCCGAATCGAACGGACCTCGACACGACGGAAATGGCCCATGTGCGACAAACCGGGTCAGCGAGTGCCCTCCACCGGAACCGATTCCACGACGGCCGGGCGGCGCAGCGGCTCCGGCACCGACATCCAACCGGCCGCGGCCACCACCAGCAGCGCGCCCGTCACCGCCAGGCCCCAGCCGAACGAAATCCGTTGCGCCAGTGCGCCGACCGCCACGGGCCCCAGCACAGTGCCCAGGTCGGCGGCCATCTGGAAACCGGCCAGCACGGTCCCGCCGCGACGGTCGGGCCCGATGATATCGGCGACGGTGGCCTGCTGCGACGGCGTGAACATCCCCGAGCCGAGCCCGGCCACACACGACGCCACCAGCAGCCAGCCCAAATTCGGCGACAGCCCGAGCCCGATGGTTCCGGCCGCGCACACCAGCGTGCCGGTGATCAGAAAAGGCTTGCGCCCCAGCCGATCCGACATCCGGCCCGAAGCGAACAGCACCGCCGCGTTACCGGCCGCGAAGGCCGTCAACACCACGCCGGCGGCGGCGCCGGACTCCCCGAGCACCTCCACCACCAGCAGCGGCACCAGCGCCATCCGGACCCCGAACACCGCCGCGCCGTTCGCGAAGTTGGACCACAGCACCGCCCAGTAGGCGGGCCGCCGCAACGCTTGGCGGAAGGTCATCACGCGAACCCGACCGGGTGCCTCCGGCGCGGCGAGCTGCGAACCGCGCAGGCTCCAGTACACGACGCCGCTCGCGGCCAGCAGCGCCACCGCGTAGATCACGAACGGCATCCGCAACCCGAGCCCGGCCAGCGCCCCGCCGACCAGCGGACCGCCGAGCGATCCGAGCAGGAAGCTGGTCGACCACAGTCCCGAGACCCGGCCGCGCTCGCCGGGCGGCGACAGCCGGATGACCAGGCCCAGCGACGACACCGTGAACATCGTCGAGCCGATGCCGCCGAGTGCCCGCAGCACGATCAGCTGCCAATAGCCTTGCGCCAGTGCGCACGCCCCGGTCGACACCGCCACGATGACGAGCCCGCCGAGATAGACCGACCGCTCCCCCAGCCGCTGCACCAGCCGCCCGCTGACCGGCGCGAACAGCAATCGCATGAGCGCGAACGCGCTGACGATCGCCGACGCCGCGGCCACCCCGACCCCGAAACTGCGCGCGTACTGCGGCAGCACCGGCGCCACCAATCCGAAGCCCAGCGCGATGATGAACGCCGCGCCGATCAGCACCGAGATCTCGACCGGTAATCGTCCCGGTCTACTGCCGCTCACCCGAACTGCCCTTCGCTCACGCACCACTACAACCCGCGCCGGTGGGCACCGCTTCCCGGAGCGCACCGATGAATTCGCCGCGCCGGTCCCGTCCTACCGAAGAAGGAGTCTCTTCGCGGAAGGACCATGTCATGTCTACACGCACGGCCGGCACCCGGGAACAATGGCGGACCGCCTACGAGGAGCTGCGCGCCGAGGAGAAGGAGCTGACCCGGCGCAGCGACGAACTCGCTCGTAAGCGGGAGAATTTGCCGTGGGTCCCGGTGACCGGGGAGTACCTGTTCGACACCAATTCGGGCACCAAGACGCTGGCCGAACTGTTCGACGGCCGGTCCCAGCTGATCATCCGGCACTTCATGCACGGCCCGAAGACCCCGGCGGGCTGCCCGGGGTGCACCTTCGAGACCGACAATCTCGTCGGCGCAGTCCCGCATCTGGCCCACCGGGACGTGACGTTCATCCTGGCCTCGCGCTCCCCGCTGCCCGTCCTCAACGACTACAAGCGCCGCTTCGGCTGGGACATCGAGTGGGTGTCGATGGGCGACAACGGTTTCAACGACGATTTCTACGAGCACATGCGGATCCCGTCGCCGCGGCGGCCCGGCAACATGCTCGACGTCATGGAATTGATGGCGCTGAGCTGTTTCGCCCGTGAGGACGGCGTGGTCTATCACACCTACTCGACCTACGATCGCGGCACGGACGCTCTCAACGCCACCTGGCAGCTGCTCGACCGGGCCCCGCGCGGGCGCGGCGACACCTTCGACGATTGGCCCCGCAAGCGCGACGAATACTGATCGCCGCGCGGGGGGGGGGGGGGCGGCGGGCGCCCCCCCCCCCCCCCCCGCGAGCGG
>NZ_JARWOP010000130.1 GCF_029868745.1 Nocardia wallacei
GGGCGGATGCCACCGGCACCTTGTCCTGCGTCCCGGGGGTGGGCGCGCTGGCGGGGGCAACGCGGGTGCGGGCGGCCGGCGGCATCGCGGCGGGCGGCGGACTGGCCGCCGCGCTCGCCCTGGGCGCGGCGGGTGCACTGATCGGGACCAGATTCGAGGGCACCCAGGAAGCACTGCTGTCGGCCGAGGAGAGCAAGGCCCTGCTCGAGGCCCGCGGCCAGGACACCGAATCCAACCGAACGCTCGACATCGCCCGCGGCTCCGCCTGGCCGGACCGCTACCCCGCCCGCACCCTGCGCAACGACTTCCTGGACAAGTGGCGCGGCCGCGACGACGAGCTGCGCGAGAGCCCCGAAGCATTCCGCGAGTACCGCGCACTCGCCGACCGCAACGACCTGGCGGCCACCCCGATCTGGGCGGGCCAGGGAGTCGGCCTGGTAACAGCCGTCGAGCCCGCCGCAGACCTCGTCCGCTCCCTCGCCATCGAAGCCGAACGCACCCTGCGCAACCTCACTGGCCCCCACGCTTCCAGTTGAGCGCGAGCCGCGGAGAACCCGTCAGACGCCGTGTAGCGCCGCTTCGACCGCGGCGGCGGGATCGGCGACGCTGACAGCGGCATCGACCGGGTCGCCCTCGGCATCGAGGATGCGCCAACCACCCAGGGAGACAACGGGAATCCCGCCGCGCCGATGCGCCAGGGCGAGTTCCGAGAGTGTCCCCCAGGAGCCGCCGACAACGATGACGGCGTCGGCGGAGGACACCAGGATCGCGTTGCGCGCCTCGCCCATGCCGGTGTAGAGCACCGCGGACAGCCCGGCGCAGGCGGCGGCGCGGTCGGTGTCCGGTCGGATCCCGATCACGAGACCGCCTGCGCGCGAGGCTCCTTCGGCGACGGCCGCCATCACTCCGGCGCCGCCACCGCACAGCACGGTCGCACCTTCCTCCGCCAGCAGCCGGCCGACCTCGGCGGCGTTCGCGGCGTCGAGGTCGGTGCAGTCCCGCGGCCCGCAGACCGCGACCTGGTACGGGCTCACGGCGCGGACGCCAGTTCCTTGGCGAGGGCGTCGAGCTGGTCGCGGGTGCCCTGCTCGCGCCAGTCGGACTGTTCGTGGCCGTCCAGGTAGGCACCGTGCTCGGTGAGGACGAGTCGCGTACCTTCTTCTGCCGCAACGAATTCCACCGAGGTGAGCGATATCGTCGCGACGGTGTCGTCGGCGCGCAGGGCGGAGGTGTACACGATGCGTTCGCCGGGCACGATCTCCTGGTAGGTGGTCTCGAAGGTGAGCTCGGTGCCGTCGTGCGTGCCACCCGCGAGTTCGCGTCCGCCGACGCGGAAGTCGAGCTCGTGCCGGGAATTGGGACCGGCGAACCAGCGCGCCTTGGTCGCCGGGTCCGACCAGGCCGCGAATACTCGGTCCGGGGCGGCCGGATAGTCGCGTTCGATGGTGAAAGTGGCGTGGACTACGGAATGCTTCGTCATGATCTATTCCTCGTGATCGGTGGTATCGGCGAGCGTCGCGCCGAGGGTGTCGAGTCGGCGCTCCCAACGGGTGCGCCGGGCGTGTAGCCATTGTTCGGCCGGGCGCAGCGCGTCGGGCGCCAGCTGGCAGGTGCGGACCCGGCCGACCTTCTCGGACCGGACCAGCCCCGCCTCCTGCAGGACCTGTAGGTGCTGCACGACCGCCGCCAGCGACATCTCCAGCGGCTCCGCCAGTGTGCTGACCGCGGCCGGCCCACCGGTCAGGCGCTCCAGCAGCCACCGGCGCGTGGGGTCGGCGAGTGCGCGGAAGACACGGTCGAGTCGGTCCGTTTTGTTAAGCACTTGCTTGAGTGTAGTCGGGTCGAGCTGATAGTCAAGTGATTGCTTAACCAATGGGAAGCGAAGGCGATCATGAGCTTTCGTGCGAAACGGGGAAAATACGTCATAAATATTTCTATGAACTTCCTTCAAAATGACACGAAATCCCGAACAAATGCGTATCGTCCGGAGTGGGCAGGCAAACCGCTGGTAACTCCAGCTCGGAGCGGCATCCTCGCCCGAATGATAATTGAATATGTGCCGCCGGACGTGCCATGGAATCACTCGAAGCTGGATAGACAACTTTCAGCTAACGCCCGGAGAATTCTTGCGGTTAACGAACAGCTCGATCCCTGCCGTACGGATCGGGCTCTTGGGTATTGTCTGGCCCGATGTCACAGGAAACGAACGCGGGCAGGATGTACGCCGGGCAGCCCGTAGAAGACCGGCAGCGGCAGCGACGTGCGCGTTTTCTGGAGTCCGGACTAACTGTGTTCGCGCGTGACGGTTATGCGAACAGTTCGGTGGGTGCCATCTGTAAAGACGCCGGACTGTCGTCACGACAGTTCTACGAGGAGTTCACCGGGCGGGAATCGCTCCTGCTGGAGCTGTACGAACAGATCGACCGGCAATCCCGGGAAGCGGTCGCCGACGCCTTGGCCGCGCAAACCGACCGCAGCGCGGTGGAGATCATCGATGCGGCCGTGCGGGCCTACGTGGAATCCATCGGACGCGATCCACGCAAGGCCCGCGTCGCTTTGGTCGAAGTGGTCGGCGCCGGACCCAAAGTCGAAAAATTCCGATTGGAGTTTCGCCGTGCCTGGGGTGCCTTATTGGCCGGCGCGGCGGAGGATGCCGCGCTCCAGGGAGAAATCCCGCCGGGCGATTACGAGATGCGCGTCGTGGCGATCATCGGTGCGGTGAACTATGTGGTGGACGCGTGGAGCGGGTCGGAGCCACGCCAATCGCTCGACGACGTGATCCGCGTGCTGCGGCGGGTGATCATCGGAGCCGTGAGCGCGTGAGAACCGGCGTCCGTGGCGTCGGCGGGCCCGGCGAGCCCCTGGTCGTATGCTGGTGATTCGCTCTAGCATCGAATTGTGAGTGTGGATCAGTTGGGGGAACGATCCCCGAGTTTCGTTGTCTGCGGGGACAATCCGCTCGTCTATCAGCTGGCGGCGCAGCTGGTGCGGCGGTTCGCGGACGCGGTCGTGACCGTGGTCCTGCCGAACCGCCGCGGCGGTTATGTGCCGCTGCTGGAACGGCTGGACGGGGTGCGGGTCCTGTACGCGGAGCGGTTGGACGAGGAGACGCTGCGCGCGGCGGGGGTCGCGGAGGCGCGGTCGCTGGCCCTGGTCGATCAGGCGGACGTGGAGAATTTCCACGCCGCGCTGCGCGCGCACGAATTGAACCCGGATATTCGCCTGGTGATCCGGATGTTCAACACCGGCTTGGGTTTTCGGGTCCGGACCATGTTCGCGGACTGCGTAGTGCTGTCGATCTCGGAAATGGCGGCGCCCTCGTTCATCGCGGCCGCGCTGGGCGAGAAGACTCTGGACTATCTGCGACTGGGTGAACGGACGCTGTATGTCACCGGGCCCTCCGGCATTCCGGACAGCACGGTCGTGTGCGGGCTGGCGGAGTCGGCGGCGGGAGACGTCCGCATGCTGGCGTCGACGCGCAGCGATTCGCGAGCGCTGGCGCTGGCCGCGCGGGCGCCGCACGTGTTGAACCGGCGCCGGCGGTGGCTGCTGCGGTTCCGGTACCTGGTGCGGCACAACCTGGTTCGTCTGATGCTGGCGCTGATGACGTTGATCATTCTGGGTTGCGTGCTGATGGTCGCGGTCGGGAATGCCTGGGGCGACGCGGTATACGAGACGCTGCTCGACGCCGCCGGCGCCGCGCAGCCGGAACACCAGCGCGAACCGATCTTCAAGGCACTGCAGGTCGCGGTCGTGTTCATCGGCCTGGCCCTGACGCCGGTCGTGACGGCCATGGTGGTGGGTGGTGTACTGCGCGCGCAGTTGTCGGAGCAGATCGGGCCCGAGCCTTCGGGTTTCAGCGGGCACGTGGTGGTGGCCGGGCTGGGCAATGTCGGCATGCGCGTGCTGGAGCAGTTGTTCGACCTCGGTGTGCAGGTGGTCGGACTGGATTACGACGAGAACGCTCGCGGTATCGCGCTGGCGCGCACGCTGGGTGTGCCGGTGGTGATCGGCCAGGCCACCTGGGAGGACACGCTGGAGGCGGCCGGGGTGTCGCGCGCGCGGGCGCTGGTGCTGCTCACCAGCAGTGACGCGGTGAATCTCGAGGCGGCGCTGCTCGGCCAGTCCTATCACGAGCAGTCCCACCGCAATCTGCAAGTGGTACTGCGGCTTTCGGACGACGACCTCGCGGAGCGGGTGCAGCGCAGCCTGGGTGACACCGTGGTGGTGCGCAGCGTCTTCCAACTGGCCGCGGAGGGTTTCGCCGCGGCGATGGCCGAGCGCCGCGTGATCGCGACGCTCTCGATCAACGGCGGCACCCTCATGGTCGCCGAGGTCCCGGTGGAGGCCGGTTCCGCGCTGGTCGGCAAGCCGATCCGGACCGCGGGCCTGCCGGTGCACACTCGGGTTCTGGCCTTGCAGTCGGCCGTCGGCGCCGAGCTGGAATGGCAACCCGATCAGGAAACCCTCCTGGCCCCGGGCAACCAATTGGTCGTGGTATCCAACCGCACGGGCCTGGACCATCTCCTGGTACAGAGTTCATCGACGGCCGACCCTACGGAGCCGAACCCGTGGAGCGCCAACGCGATACCTGACGACGGCTCCGCCGAGCCGAACGTCGATGCGCCCCGGCCGACCGACGGCACGACAGCGCCGGATGATGCTGCCACTATGCCGAGCCGCCGTCCTACCGCCCTGAGCGACAGCGCGACCGAGGTGCCCGAGGACGGGGCCGAGCCGGATGACGATCCCACCGAGCCGGATCCCGTCGTCGCCTGAAGCGGCCGATGACGATCGTCGACTCGATCCTGTCGCTGTACACCGGTCGGCCCGGTCCCGTCAGGTGACGAAGATCGGGCGTATGGCGATCGGGCGCGGAGGGACCGGCGCGCGGTAGCGTGCGCGCATGGAGACCATTCCGATCCAGGTGCCCGACGGCAGCGTCGTTCCGGTGCGGTTGGTGCCGGCTCGGGGGCCGCATCGGCAGCCGATCACGGTGGACGCGCCGCGTGCGGTGATCGTCGTGATTCCGGGGCTCGGTGTGCCGGGCGCCTATTACGGGGACTTCGCGTACGAGCTGGCGGGGCGAGGGTTCGATGTCGCGATCGGCGAACTGCGCGGCAACGGCGACAGCCGCCCGAAGCCGACCGCGTCCAGCGCGTACGGCTATCAGGAATTGGTGTCGGTCGACTTTCCCGCGATGTTCGAGGTGGTCCGCGAGCGATTCCCGGACAGCACGCCGATCATGTTGGGGCACAGCATGGGTGGGCAGCTCGGCACGATGTACGCGGCCCGGATCCGAGGTCGGCTGGGTGGGCTGATCCTCATCGCCTCCGGCACCCCCTACTACCGCGGGTACGGCGGTATCGCCCGGTCGGCCATGCTGCTGGGCCCGGCGGCCGTGTCCCTGACCGCCAATCTGGCCGGTTTCTGGCCCGGCGACCGCATCACCGCGGGCGGGTTCGGCCGCCAATCCAAGGTGCTGATCTCGGACTGGGCCCGGCTGGCGCGCACCGGCCGCTTCGTGCCCGCCGATGCCGATATCGACTACGAGGAACGCATCGCCCGCCTGAAGCTGCCGGTCCTGTCGATCACGCTGGCAGGCGACGACCTCACGCCGCGCGGCTCGGCCGGCCACCTGCTGGAGAAGCTGCCCAACGCCCGCGTCACCACCTGGCATCAGCCGGAGCCGCGCGGGCACAACGGCTGGATCACCGAACCCGGCGCGACTGTCGACCGCATCGAGAAGTGGATCCGGGATCGCTGACCGCCCCGGGACGAGTCAGCTCTTTCGGTCCTCGATCAGCATCTGGGTGAAGAACTCGTAGATCAGCGCCGCCTGGAAGGCCAGCTGTTTGTTGTCGGCCGCGCCGCCGTGGCCGCCTTCGATGTTCTCGTGGTACCAGATCGTGTGGGCCTGTTCTTCCAAGCGGGCGGCCATCTTCCGGGCATGACCGGGATGCACGCGGTCGTCGCGGGTGGAGGTGGTCAGCAGGATCGGCGGGTAGGTCCGGTCGGCGCGCGCGTTCTGGTAGGGGGAGTATTTACTGAGGTACTCCCACTCCTCGGGCTTGTCCGGGTCCCCGTACTCCGCCACCCACGAGGCGCCGGCGAGCAGCAGGTGGTAGCGCTTCATGTCCAGCAGTGGGACCTGGCAGACGATGGCGCCGAACAACTCCGGGTAGCGGGTGAGCATGACGCCCATCAGCAGTCCGCCGTTGCTGCCGCCCACCGCGCCCAATTGCTGTGGGGTGGTGATGCCGCGGGCCACGACGTCTCGCGCGATGGCGGCGAAGTCCTCGTAGACCTTGTGGCGGTTCTCCTTCTGTACCTGGGTGTGCCACTCGGGCCCGTACTCGCCGCCACCGCGGATATTCGTCATCACCCAGGTGCCGCCGCGCTCCAGCCAGCCCATGCCGGACGCGCCGCTGTAGGCCGGGGTGCGGGAGACCTCGAAGCCGCCGTAGCCCGACATCACCGTGGGCCCCGGCTCGCCTACTCGATCGCGATGGCGAATCACGAAGTAGGGCACCATGGTTCCGTCGTCGGAGCGGGCGAAGAACTGCTCCGTCTCGAGGCCGTCGGCGTCGAAGAACGCCGGTTCCTGCTTCAGCGGTTCGGCCGTGCGGCCCACGGCGCTCGCCAACAGTGTCGCGGGCGTTGTGAAACCGCTTGTGGTGAGCATGAATTCGTCGCCGCCCTCGAGCGGGTCGAGGTTCATGACATTGGTGGTCGCCATCGGCGGGGTGTCGGCCAGCGGCGCCCGGGTCCAGCCGTCCGGGCCGGGGGTGAGCACGTAGAGCTTGGTCTGTACGTCCTCCAGCGTGATCAGCAGCAGGTGGTGCTCGGTCCAGCCGTAGCCGTGCAGCGAGGTGTGCGCGTCGGGTGTGAAGACGACTTCGAAATCCCGTCCGCCGTCGAGGAATTCGTTCAGATCCATGGCCAGCAGGGCGCCGGCGGGGTAGGAGTTGCCGCCCACCTCCCACCGGGACTTCAAGCGGACCAGCAGCCAGTCCTTGTACCAGGATTCCGAGGCGTCGGTCGGCACGTCGAAATGGCGCAGGGCGCCGTCGTCCTCGAGCAGGTAGACCGATTCGTTGAAGAAGTCGGTGGCACGGGCGACGTAGTGCCGTTCGTATCCCGGCGTGCGGTCGTATCCGGCCGAGACGAGTACGTCGCTCGGTTCGCCCTCGAAGACGGTTTCCGCCTCCGCCAGCGGTGTGCCGCGCCGCCAGCGCTTGGCGATGCGCGGATAGCCGGATTCGGTGAGTGAGCCCGGGCCGAAATCCGTTCCGACATAGACGGTGTCGGCGTCGATCCAGCGCACCTGCGACTTGGCCTCGGGTACGTGGAAGCCACCGTCCGCGGGCGGCCGGAATCGCTTTGTCCGCAAGTCGAATTCGCGGACCACCTTGGCGTCCGCGCCGCCGCGCGAGAGGCTGATCAGGGCCAGCGACTGTTCGGGCCGCAGCACCGCCGCGCCGCCCCACACCCAGTTCTCCTCCTCCGCGGCGGCGAGTGTGTCGAGGTCGATCAGCACCTCCCACTGCGGGTTCTCGGTGCGGTACTCGGCGAAGGTGGTACGCCGCCACAGGCCCTTCGGGTGCTCGGCGTCGCGCCAGAAGTTGTACAGCCAGGCGCCGCGCCGCGTCGGGTAGGCGATGCGGGTGTCGGTGTCGAGCATGTCGAGGATGCGGTGTTCCAGCTCGGAGAACCGGTCCGCGGTGGCGAAACGGTCGACGACCATCTCGTTGCGGGCGCGCGCCCAGTCCAGCGCGCGGTCGGAGGTCACCTCCTCCAGCCACAGGTAGGGGTCGGTCTGCTGTTCTTCGACGCCGCTCATGCTCGCCATTGTCGCCGACGCCGGAGGGCCGCGCTGCGCCGAACCGGTTGCGTTCGTCGCGGGCGAACGCCGCGCGCCTACGATTGCGGCACGATTGCCGATGTCGAGGAGGTCCGGTCGTGCCGCCTGCCCTGTGGGAACAGCACTGCTGCCTGCCGCTGCTGCCGTCGGCCGATATCGGCGAGCTGGCCCGCTACCCGCTCGGTTCGTATCTGTCGGTGAACGTCGGCTACGCGCCGCAGTCGACCGCGCAGGCCTTGGGGCTGGTCCGGCAGTTCCGCCGGGATGCCTTGGCGGACGGCCGCTTTCGCCTGGTGCGAACGGTCGAGGACACCTACGGCGACGACCGCACCATCGCCCTGGCCTTCGACCTGGAGGACTCCGGCCCCCTCGGCGGCAACCTCGATAATGTGAAGGTCTTCTACGACCTCGGGGTCCGTTCGCTGCTACCCAGCTACAACCACGCCAACGCCGCGGGCTGCGGTTGCCTGGACACCGTCGACACCGGCCTCACCCGATACGGCCGCGACCTGATCCGCACCCTCGGCGAGGTCGGAATGTTCGCAGACGGCTCGCACTGCTCGCCCCGCACCGGCCTGGACATCGCCGACACCACCGCCAAGCCGATGATCTACAGCCACTCCAATTTCGCCGCCCTGTGGGCACATCCGCGCAACATCACCGACGACCAGGCCCGCGCCTGCGCCGCGACCGGCGGCGTCATCGGCATCAACGGCGTAGGAATCTTCTTGGGCCGCAACGCTCCCGGCGACCGCGCCGCCCGAATCGAGGCAATGGCAGACCATCTGGCCTACGGCGCGGACCTGGTAGGCATCGACCACATCGGCTTGGGCTCGGACTTCTCCTTCGACGGCGACCAATTCAATGCCGAGATAGCCGCCACCCCCCAAAACTTCTCCGAGGACTACACCCGCTGGGGCCCTTTGCAATGGACACCCCCCGAAGACCTGATAGGCACAACCGAAGTCCCAGGTCTGAACGAGGCCCTGGCCCACCGCGGCTTCACCGCCTCGGACCGCACCGCAATATTCACGGGAAACTTCCGAAGGATCGCCCGCCAAGTCTGGGAATAGTAAAAAGATCACACTCCAACGGGACCTGACCTTTCACACCCCTGAAGGCCGCGAACCCCCCACACCCGAGCCAACCCCGTTCAACCCTGCGTTAGGCTCGGACTCGTGACTTCCCACTACGATGTCGTCGTTCTCGGCGCTGGTCCCGGCGGTTACGTCGCCGCGATCCGCGCCGCTCAACTCGGCCTGCGAACAGCGATCGTCGAGCAGAAATATTGGGGCGGTGTGTGCCTGAACGTGGGCTGCATCCCGTCCAAGGCGCTGCTGCGCAACGCGGAGCTGGCCCACCTGTTCACCAAGGAAGCGAAGACGTTCGGTATCTCCGGCGAGGCGAGCTTCGATTTCGGCGCGGCGTTCGATCGCAGCCGCAAGGTCGCCGACGGCCGGGTCAAGGGCGTCCACTTCCTGATGAAGAAGAACAAGATCGACGAGTTCGACGGCAAGGGGACGTTCACCGGTCCGAACTCGCTGTCGGTCGCGCTCAGCAAGGGCGGCGACGAGTCGATCACCTTCGACAACGTCATCATCGCCACCGGGACCGTCACCAAGCTGCTGCCGGGCACCTCGCTGTCGCAGAACGTCGTCACCTACGAGGAGCAGATCCTGACGCGGGATCTGCCGGGGTCCATCCTCGTCGTGGGCGCCGGCGCGATCGGCATGGAGTTCGCCTATGTGCTGAAGAACTACGGCGTGGACGTGCGCATCGTCGAGTTCCTCGACCGCGCCCTGCCGAACGAGGACGCCGATGTCTCCAAGGAGATCACCAAGGCGTACAAGAAGCTCGGCATCACCATCACCACCGGTGCGTCGGTGCAGTCGATCGAGGACAACGGCGCCAAGGTCACCGTCTCCATCAAGGACAACAAGTCCGGTGCGGTCGAGACCGTCACCGTCGACAAGGTGCTGCAGGCCGTCGGTTTCGCGCCGCGGGTGGAGGGCTTCGGCCTGGAGGCCACCGGTGTGCAGCTGACCGAGCGCGGTGCCATCGCCATCGACGACTACATGCGCACCAATGTGCCGCACATCTACGCCATCGGCGATGTCACCGCCAAGCTGCAGCTCGCGCATGTCGCCGAGGCGCAGGGCGTGGTGGCGGCCGAGACCATCGCGGGCGCGGAGACCCTGGCGCTGGGCGACTACCGGATGATGCCGCGCGCCACCTTCTGCCAGCCGCAGGTCGCCAGTTTCGGGCTGACCGAGGAGCAGGCTCGCGCCGAGGGTTACGACGTGAAGGTCGCCACCTTCCCGTTCACCGCCAACGGCAAGGCCCACGGCCTGGGCGACGCGACGGGGTTCGTGAAGCTTATCGCCGACAACAAGTACGGCGAGTTGATCGGCGGCCACTTGATCGGCCCCGACGTGTCCGAGCTGCTGCCGGAGCTGACCCTGGCCCAGAAGTGGGATCTGACGGTCAACGAACTCGCTCGCAACGTGCACACCCACCCCACGTTGAGCGAGGCCCTGCAGGAGGCCATCCACGGTCTGGCCGGGCACATGATCAACTTCTGAGTCGCGATCTCGGGCGCCCCCCCGGTGGGGGAACCCGGGGGGGCGGGGGGGTTACGGCCCCCCCCGGGGGGGGGGGGGGGCCGGGGGGCCCGCCGGTGACGCGTGCTGGGGCGGCTCGGCTCCGGCGTGGGCTTCGGTCCACACGGCGAGCGACCGCGCGGTGTCGCGGCCGCCGAGCCACTCGAGGTAGCGGCGGTACGGCGGGACCGGGCCGAGCGCCGCCGGATCGCCGGTCACGAATCCGGCCCGATAGCTGGCCAGATTCGACGTCTTCGACAGCGAGTGGATCGCCAGCAGGCCGGTGTGGTCACCGTCGCAGACCTCGGGGTCGAGGATCGACACCGCGCGCTCGTCCCAGGC
>NZ_JARWOP010000131.1 GCF_029868745.1 Nocardia wallacei
CCCCCCCCCCCCCCGCCCCCCCCCGCGCGCCCCCCCCCCCCCCCCCCCCCCCCCCCCCCCCCCGCCCCCCCCCCCCCCCCCCCCCCCCCCCCCCCCCCCCCCCCCCCCCCCCCCCCGGACTCCGGATCACCTTGCGGGACGGACACACCCGGCGGCGCCAGCGCGGTGCGGAGATTCCAGGCGGCATCGCGGACCAGCGCGAGCACGGGGGAGACGCCGTCGGGCAGGGCGTCCCAGCGGCCCGGCGGCAGGTCCTCGAGCAGGTCGTGCCAGGCGTCGGCGGCGCCCTCGAGCCGGTCGACCTCTTGTTCGTCGGCGAGTTTGGCGCAGCGTTTGGCGGCGGCGGTGATGGCGGCGGTGGACAGCTCGGCGGTCGCCACGCCGGTGACGCGGTCCACCAGTTCGTGGGCCTCGTCGATGACGACCACATCGTGTTCCGGGAGCACCTGGATGCCGCTGATGGCGTCGATGGCCAGCAGCGCATGGTTGGTGACGACCACATCGGCCTGGCCGGATTCGCTGCGGGCGCGTTCGGCGAAGCAGTCGGTGCCGAACGGGCAGCGCGATTTGCCCAGGCATTCTCGCGAGGACACGCTGACCTGCCGCCACGCCCGGTCGGTGACGCCCGGCGCGACCTCGTCGCGGTCGCCGGTCTCGGTGTCGGAGGCCCAGTCGTTGAGCCGCTGCACCTCGCGGCCGAGGCGGGACACCGCGAATGCGTCGAACAGTTCGGCGTCGGCCGGTTCGTCCGGGACGGCGCTGTTGATCTTGTTCAGGCACAGATAGTTGTTGCGGCCCTTGAGGATCGCGAACCGCGCCCGGCGGCCGAGCGGCTGCTCCAGCGCCTCGGCCAGGCGCGGCAGGTCGCGGTCCACCAGCTGGCGTTGCAGGGCGATGGTGGCCGTGGAGACCACCACCGTGCGGCCGGTCTGCACGGCGTGCCGCAGGCTCGGTATCAGGTAGGCCAGCGACTTGCCGGTGCCGGTACCGGCCTGTACGGCCAGGTGCTCCTTGGTGTCGATGGAGTGCGCGACCGCGGCCGCCATGGTCTGCTGACCCTTGCGCGCCGCGCCGCCGAGCGCGTCGACAGCGGTCGCCAGCAGGGTGGGGACGGGCGGGAGTTCGGGCACTCAGGCAGATTACTGCGCCGGTCCGACAGTCACGCGCGGACTCTCGCGGAATGCGGGGCGGGTGGGGCGAACCTCCTCCCACGCCTCCCCCGAGCCACCTTCACAGTCCTCGACGACACCGGCCACTACCCCCAACTCGAAAAACCCGACGCCACCGCCACAGCCCTGACAGAGTTCCTGGCCAGCGGATGAGGCTTCTTCGGATTGGCGTTGGAACGGAACGATCCATTCTGCTACTCTGATCGTAGAGCAGAACGAAGCATTCCGTTCTGGTGAGTGAGGAGAAGAGTATGAGTGAGATTCGTTCCTTCCGGATCGAGATTCCGCAGGCCGAGCTGGATGACCTGAGCTATCGGCTGGCGCATGCGCGGTTCGCGAACGAGCTGCCGGCGGAGCGGGTGGCGGGGAAGGTCGATGTGGGCATTCCGGTGCCGGCGGGGTGGGAGTACGGGGTGCCGGGGGAGTTCGTGCGCACGTTGGTTCAGCGGTGGCGCGACGAATTCGATTGGCGGGCAGTGGAAGAGAAGCTGAACGCGTACCCGCATTTCGTCACCGAGATCGACGGGCAGAGCATTCACTTCCTGCACATCCGCTCGGCGAATCCGGCGGCGACGCCGCTGATGCTGACGCACGGCTGGCCGAGTTCTTTCGTGGAGTTCCTGGGCTTGGTGGAACTGCTCACCGACGAGTTCCACCTGGTGATCCCGTCGTACCCGGGCTTCACCTGCTCCGGTCCGACCGCCGACATCGGATGGGCGCGTGAGCGGATGGCCGCCGCCTACGTCGAACTGATGCGGAGGCTGGGATACGAGCGCTACGGCGTGCACGGCAACGACGGCGGCGCGATCGTCTCCCCGGAAATCGGCCGCCTGGCCCCGGACAACGTGATCGGCGTGCACGTCAACCAGATCTTCTCCTTCCCGCAGGGCGAGCCGGGCGAACTGGACGGACTCAGCGAGCAGGAACTGATGGGTGTGCGGTTCGGGCAGAAGTTCCTGGAACACTCCATCCACGACTTCGCGCAGCGGGCACAGCCGCAGACGCTGGCGCACGGGCTCTCGGATTCCCCGGTCGGCCAGCTGGCCTGGAGCGGTCAGCTGCTGGGCACGCTGGATCCCGACGACATCCTCACCAATGTCGCGCTCTACTGGTTCACCAACACCTCGGCGTCCTCCGCGCGGTTCTACTTCGAGGACGGGCACGGCGCGCACGCCACCGAACCGACCACGGTCCCGCTCGGCCTCGCCTCGTTCGGATACGACTTCCGGGCGCCCCGCAAGTTCGCCGAACGCGACCACGCCAATATCGTCCAGTGGAACGAGTACAGCGAGGGCGGGCACTGGGCCGCCTACGAGGTGCCCGAAATCCTGGCCGCCGACATTCGCGGATTCTTCGCGAAGCTGACGTAGACCGTCAGTGCTCCAGCTCGCCCGCGAGTTCCACGCCGGCCCCGCGCATCCGGTCGAGCGCCTGCTCGGCCGTGCCGGGGGCGACGGCGGCGGTGAGACCCAGCAGCACCCGGGTCTCGAACCCCGCGGCGCGGGCGTCCAGGGCGGTGGCGCGGACGCAGTGATCGGTGGCGATGCCGCAGACGTCCACGGTATCGATGTCGTTGGCGCGCAACCAGTCCGCGAGGGGAGTGCCGTCCGCGGCGGCGCCCTCGAAACCCGAATAGGCCGCGCTGTATTCGCCTTTGGAGAAGATCTCCTCGATCGGGGCGAGATTCAGGTTCGGATGGAACTCGGCGCCGGGCGTCCCGACGCGGCAGTGCGGGGGCCAGGTGCCGACGTAGTCGGGGTTGTCGGAGAAGTGCGCGCCCGGATCGATGTGGTGGTCGCGGGTCGCCACGACGGCGGCGTAATCGGAGACGTCCAGGTACTCGCTGATCCGCCGGGCCACCGCGGCGCCGCCCGCGACCGCCAGCGAACCGCCCTCGCAGAAATCGTTCTGCACGTCGACGACGATGAGTGCTCTGGTCATATTTCGCACCTCTGGCTCGGTGCTCTCATTGTAGGAAGGTGGTCGGGATCGCGGGTTCCCCGGCCGACAGTTTCAAACCCTCCCAGGGCAGGCTGACCCGGCCCTGCGCGACCAGCTCTCGCCCCTCCCGCAGGCCGGGCCGGTCGTCGGCGATCGCACCCGCGCGGACCAGCGGAACGAGCAGCTCGCGCGCCTCGAAGCCGCCGGGATCCGGGCGCGGCCCGGCGGCCGGATACACGATCTCCTCCACGATCGTCCCGGTTTCGCGCGACAACCGCATCGCCAGTTTGGTGCCGCCGCGCGACTCCTTGTGACTGCTGCGCTTGGCGACCGGCACGCCCTCCACCTCGACCAGCTTGTAGACCATCCCGGCGGTCGGCGCGCCGGACCCGGTGACCAGAGAGGTGCCGACGCCGTACGCGTCCACCGGCTCGGCGCGCAGCCCGGCGATCGAGTACTCGTCCAGATCGCCCGACACCACGATCCGGGTCCGGGTCGCCCCGAGCGCGTCGAGTTGGTCGCGCACCTGCCGGGCCAGCACGCCGAGATCGCCCGAATCGATCCGCACCCCACCGAGTTCGGGTCCGGCCACCTCGATCGCGGTGGCCACCCCCTGCGTGATGTCGAAGGTGTCGACCAGCAGTGTGGTGCCGATGCCGAGCGCCTCGAGCTGGCTGCGGAACGCCGCCGCCTCGTGCTGGCCGTCCGGCCCGCTGTGCAGCAGGGTGAACGCGTGCGCGCTGGTGCCCGCTCCGGGAACGCCGTAGCGGCGCACCGCTTCCAGATTCGAGGTGGCGTCGAAACCGGCCAGATAGGCGGCGCGGGCACAGGCCGGCGCGGCCAGTTCGTGGGTGCGCCGGGAGCCCATCTCGATCATCCGGCGGCCGTCCGCGACGCTGACCATGCGGGCGGCCGCGGACGCGATCGCGCTGTCGTGGTTGAGGATCGACAGGATCAGCGTCTCCAGGACGACACATTCGGCGAACTCGCCCCGCACCGAGAGAATCGGCGAGCCGGGGAAGTACAGGTCGCCCTCGCGGTAGCCGTCGATATCGCCCGAGAACCGGTAGTCGCGCAGCCACTCCAGCGTGCGGTCGTCCAGGAAACCGGCGGCGACGTCGAGTTCGGCGGGGCCGAAACGGAATTCGGCCAGGGCCTCGAGCAACCGGCCGGTGCCCGCGACCACGCCGTAGCGCCGACCGTGTGGCAATCTTCTGGCGAACACTTCGAAGGTGCACTGCCGCCGGGCCGAGTCGTCGGCCAGCGCGGCCGCCAGCATGGTCAGTTCGTACTGGTCGGTCAGCAGCGCGGTGCTGGGTGCCGAGGCGGTGTCCACGCCGCCACTGTAGCCAGGCGGCTCGCCCGCGCGGGTCCCGGATGTGGCTGGGGACAGGGACGAATCGGCTACCGGCGGGTGTTGTTTATCCGGGGTCGAGTCGTACCCTGAGGGTTATGGGTCTGTGCATGAACCACGCTGTCCGGGTCGCTGCCGGTCCGGTCGGCGCGAACGTGACCGCGGTGCACACGCCGGGCCCCGGGAGCATCGCCACCGTGCGGCTGTCGGCGCCGCAGGCGACTCCGGAAACCGTCGAGGCCACCGAGATCCTGGAGGCCGAGGACCGGCCGTGGGTCACGGTGGTGTGGGACGATCCGGTGAACCTGATGCACTACGTCACCTACATATTTCAGAAGCTGTTCGGCTACAGCAAAGCCAAGGCAACCGAGTTGATGCTCAAGGTGCACAACGAGGGTAAGGCGGTGGTTTCGTCCGGTTCACGCGACAAGATGGAACACGACGTGCAGCGACTACACGCGGCCGGACTGTGGGCCACCATGCAGCGTGACGACTGATCGGGACGACTACCGTAGCCCCGTGCGCAAGTGGAGCAGGAAGAACTCGCTGAGCGGGCTCAAGCTGCGGTCGGAGATGGAAGCGCGGGAGGCCGAGGTGCTGCGCTCGCTGGTGGGCGCGGTGACCGGCCTGCTGAGCGACCGGGCGCAGTCGGCGCCCGAGGACGATCTCGCCGAGCTGACCGGGCTACGCAGCGGCAACACGAGTCCCCCGGACGATCCGCGGCTGGCGCGGCTGCTGCCGGACTTCCACCGGCCCGAGCCCGGCTCGCCCGACGCCGACCGCGCCGATCTCAACAGCGCCCTGCGCGGCCTGCACGAACCCGACATCATCGAGGCCAAGGTGGCGGCGGGCAGCGTGGTGCTCGAGACGCTGCCCGCGACGGGCGGCAAGGTCGTGCTCACCCCCGAGCAGGCCGATGCCTGGCTGAGCGCCCTCAACGATGTCCGGCTGGCGCTGGGCACCGCCCTCGGCATCGAGAACGACACCCCGGAGCAACTCGCTCCCGACGACCCGCGGGCCCCGCATCTGGACGTCTATCACTGGCTCACCTGGATGCAGGATTCCCTCCTGCAAGCCCTCGCGCCGTGAGCAGAATTCGAATCTCGCTGCGGATAACTATTGACAGCGACGTCGACTAGCACATTTCCCGATCCGGCGCGGGAAATTCGGGGGCTGCGGCCGTCGGTCGGGGAATAGGTGCATATTCTGGGCCGTTGACGACAGCGTTTCGACCTCGTGGCGTGTGCGTCGGGTGTGAGCGGAAGGATTTCGACTGTGCTGGTGATCAGGGCCGACCTCGTCGACGCGATGGTGGCGCACGCTCGCGCCGACCACCCGGACGAGGCCTGCGGCATCATCGCCGGGCCCGAGGGATCCGACCGCCCCGAGCGATTCGTGGCGATGCTGAACGCCGAACGATCGCCCACGTTCTACCGGTTCGACTCCGGCGAGCAGCTGCGGGTCTGGCGCGAGATGGACGATCGCGACGAGGAACCGGTGGTCGTCTACCACTCGCACACCGCGACCGAGGCCTATCCCAGCCGCACCGACATCTCCTACGCCGCCGAGCCCAACGCCCACTACGTACTGGTCTCCACCCGCGACCCGGAAGAGCACGAACTGCGCAGCTACCGGATCGTGGACGGGGTGGTGACCGAGGAACCGGTGCGGATCGTGCCCGAGTACTCGACCGTCTGAGCCCGTCCGCACCAGGAACACCGTCCCGACAGGAAGCAAGGAGTACCTCATGCCGGTAACCGTGTCCATCCCGACCATCATGCGCACCCACACCGGTGGCGAGAAGCGCGTGCAGGCCACCGGCGCCACCCTCGCCGCGGTGATCGACGACCTGGAGAACAACTACTCCGGGCTGAAGGAGCGGCTGCTGTCGGACGGCAAGCTGAACCGCTACGTCAACATCTACGTCGACGACGAGGACGTGCGATTCGCCGGCGGTCTCGCGGCCGAGGTGCCCGAGGGCGGCACCGTGACGATCCTGCCCGCCGTCGCCGGCGGCTGATTTCCCGTGGCGCGCTACGAATCCCTGATCGACACCCTCGGTAATACGCCGCTGGTGGGCCTGCGCCGGTTGTCGCCGAAATGGGACGGCGACGACCACGTGCGGCTATGGGCCAAACTCGAGGACCACAATCCGACCGGGTCCATCAAGGACCGCCCGGCGCTGCGGATGATCGAGCGCGCCGAGGCCGACGGGACGCTGCGGCCCGGCTGCACGATTCTGGAGCCGACGAGTGGCAACACCGGTATCTCGCTGGCCATGGCGGCCAAGCTGAAGGGGTACCGCCTGGTCTGCGTGATGCCGGAGAACACCTCGGTGGAGCGGCGTCAGCTGCTGACCATGTTCGGCGCCGAGATCATCGACTCGCCCGCGGCCGGCGGCTCCAATCAGGCAGTGGCGCAAGCGAAGCGGATCGCGGCGGAGAATCCCGACTGGGTGATGCTGTACCAGTACGGCAATCCCGCGAACGCGCTGGCGCACTACGAGGGGACCGGCCCCGAGATCCTGGCCGACCTGCCGGAGATCACGCACTTCGTCGCGGGGCTGGGCACCACCGGAACGCTGATGGGCACCGGGCGATTCCTGCGTGAGAAGGTGCCGTCCATCGATATCGTCGCCGCCGAGCCGCGCTACGGCGAACTCGTCTACGGGCTGCGCAACCTCGACGAGGGATTCGTGCCCGAGCTGTACGACGAATCCGTGCTGACCTCGAGATTCTCCGTCGGCCCCTACGACGCCGTGCGGCGCACCCGGGAACTGGTCGGCGAGGAGGGCATTTTCGCGGGCATCTCCACGGGCGCGATCCTGCACGCCGCGCTCGGCGTGGGCGCCAAGGCGCTGAAGGCGGGGAAGCGGGCGGACATCGCGTTCGTGGTCGCCGACGGCGGCTGGAAATACCTGTCGACCGGGGCATATGAGGGCACGCTCGAAGAGGCCGAGGACAAATTGGACGGCCAGCTCTGGGCCTGAGCCGAGTCGGCAGGCACGAGGACGCGGCGGGTCCGGCGGGTTCATCGGTACGCTCGGGGGTGCGGAGTCCGGTCGCGTATGGGCCGCTACCGGCCCGAGGTCTTCGCGAGGAGGTGATGGCCGGTGACCGCAGGAATGGGCTCGTCGTTCGATCCCGATCGGATCGCGGCCTGGCGCGGGCAACAGGGGAAATCGCCGCTCGCGCAGCGGGGCACCTCGTCGGCGGCGCTGAAGTTGTTGTGGCAGCGCGCTATCGCGATCACGCTCGGTTTCGTCGTGCTGCTCTACGGCATCGAGGGCGTCGACACCGCCACCGGTGACCGGCTCGAGCAGGAGGGCGTGCACCCGCGCAGCACCGACGGGCTGACCGGAATCCTGTTCGCGCCGCTGCTGCACGGCGATTGGGCGCACCTGATCGGCAACACCCTGCCGGTGCTCGTGCTCGGCCTGCTGACACTGCTCACGGGGATCGGCCGCGGTCTGGCGGCCACCGCCATCGTCTGGCTGATCGGCGGTTTCGGGACCTGGCTGATCGCGGATCCGAACTCGATACACGTCGGCGCGTCGGTGCTGGTCTTCGGGTGGCTCACCTATCTGATCTCCCGCGGGTTCTTCGCGCGTAACCTCTGGCAGATACTGATCGGCCTGGTCGTGGGATTGCTGTACGGGTCGATTCTGTGGGGAGTACTGCCCGGACAGCCCGGAATCTCTTGGCAAGGGCATCTTTTCGGGGCGGTGGGTGGACTGGTTGCCGGCTGGGTACTCTCTGGGGATGAACGTCGTCGTCGCCGCGGGGGTAGTGTCGGCCGCCCCGCGTCGCCGGGATGATCGCGGAGCCCGGCCGGTGTTTGGGGGATCCCCTCTTGAGTGAGAATTCAGCGTGGCAGCATGGGGGAATGCGCCTCACCGTCCTCGGGTGTTCGGGCAGTGTGTCCGGCCCGGATTCCCCCGCGTCGGGTTATCTGCTCACCGGTCCGGACATGACACCGACGGTGATCGATTTCGGTCCCGGCATCCTGGGCGCGCTGCAGCGCCATCTGGATCCCGGTGAGGTGAACATCTTCCTCACCCATCTGCACGCCGATCACTGCCTGGATCTGCCGGGCCTGCTGGTCTGGCGGCGCTATCACCCGAATCCGCCGAGTGGTCGCGCGGTCGTGTACGGGCCGTCGGATTCCGCGCTGCGCATCGGCAACGCCTCGGCCGAGATCGGCGGCGAATGCGACGACTGGTCCGATGTCATCGATATGCGGCCGTGGTCGGAGGGCGAGCAAATCCCCTTCGGCCAGGGGCATACCGTGCTCGCTCGGCGCATGTTCCACCCGCCGGAGTCCTATGGCCTGCGGCTCACCACCGCGTCCGGCCGGGTCCTGGTCTACACCGGCGACACCGCGCTGTGCCCGGCGGTCTTCGAACTCGCGCAGGGCGCGGACGTCCTGCTGTCCGAGGCGTCGTGGACGCACGACCCGGCCAATCGCCCGCCGGGTATTCACCTCTCGGGCGCTGAGGCCGGGGAGATCGCCACCCGCGCCGGCGTGGGCGAACTGCTGCTGACCCACATCCCGCCGTGGACCTCGCGCGAGGACGTGATCGCGGAGGCGAAGGAACAGTTCAGCGGCCCCGTGCACGCCGTGTCGCCGGGCGAGGTCTTCGAGATTTAACCGGCCCACTAGGCTGCTCCTCGTGTCGAGACGAGCCGATGGCAGGGCGGACGACGAACTCCGCGAGGTCCGGATCACCCGTGGGTTCACCACGCATCCAGCGGGATCGGTGCTGGTGGAGTTCGGGCAGACGCGGGTGATGTGCACCGCGAGCGTCACCGAGGGCGTGCCGCCGTGGCGGCGTGACTCCGGATTGGGCTGGCTCACAGCCGAATACGCGATGTTGCCCGCGGCCACCCACACCCGCAGCGGACGAGAGTCGGTGAAGGGCAAGGTCGGTGGGCGCACCCAGGAGATCAGCCGGTTGGTCGGGCGGTCGCTGCGCGCCTGCATCGACCTGGCCGCGATCGGCGAGAACACCATCGCCCTCGACTGCGACGTGCTGCAGGCCGACGGCGGTACCCGCACGGCCGCCATCACCGGCGCGTACGTGGCGCTGGCCGACGCCGTCACCTACTTGGGCGCGGCCGGGCAACTGGCCGACCCGCAACCGATCTCGTGCATGATCGCCGCGGTCAGCGTGGGCGTGGTCGACGGCCGGGTGCGGCTGGACCTGCCGTACGAGGAGGACTCGCGCGCCGAGGTCGACATGAACGTGGTCGCCACGGACACCGGAACGCTGGTGGAGATCCAAGGCACCGGCGAGGGCGCTACTTTCCCCCGCTCCACGCTGGACAAACTGCTCGATTCCGCGCTGGCCGGTTGCGAGCAGTTGTTCGCAGTGCAGAAGGAGGCGCTGGCGCTGCCGTATCCCGGTGTGCTGCCGGAGCCGGAGAAGCGGAAATGACCGAGCGGCGGCGCGTGCTGGTCGCCAGCCGCAATGCCAAGAAGCTCGACGAATTGCGGCGCATCCTCGCCGAAGCCGGTATCGAGGGCCTGGAGATCGTGGGCCTGAACGAGGTGCCGCCCTACCCGGAGGCCCCCGAGACGGGCGCGACCTTCGAGGAGAACGCGCTGGCCAAGGCGCGCGACGGCGCCGCGGCCACCGGGTTGGCCTGTGTCGCGGACGATTCCGGTCTCGCGGTGGACACGCTCAACGGCATGCCCGGGGTGCTGTCGGCGCGCTGGTCGGGGCGGCACGGCGACGACGCCGCCAACAACAGCCTGCTCTTGGCGCAGTTGTCCGACGTCCCCGACGAGCGCCGCGGGGCACGGTTCGTCTCCGCGTGTGCTCTGGTCGCCGACGGCCGCGAGGTCGTCACGGTCGGCGAATGGCCCGGGGTGATCCGCCGAGAGCCCCTCGGCGACAACGGTTTCGGCTACGACCCCCTGTTCGTCCCGGAAGCCGAGACTCGCACCTCGGCCCAGCTCACCGCCGCCGAAAAGGATGCCGCATCCCACCGCGGCCGCGCCCTGCGCGCCTTGCTCCCCGCCCTCGCCGAACTCGCCGGGCACTGACCGGCAATGCAAATGCCGTAGGCGGCTCGGGCCTGAAACCCGTACGGCGCGGCCGGCTCCCGGATGTATCGCATCGGCGACCTGGCGGTGTGGCGCGCGCCCGACGCTCGGAGGTTGTGGGCGGCTCGGACTTGAACGGTCAGAGGTTGTAGGCGGCTCGCACCTGGCGGGTGCGGTAGTGCTCGCAGACGAAGGACAGGAACGGGATGGTGCCGGCGAGGGCGGTGACGACCGTGGTGCCGGGCTTCCAGCGGGTCTTGATCGCCAGGTCGATGGTGAACACCAGGTACAGCATGTAGAAGATGCCGTGGATCTGGCCGACGTAGAACAACCAGTGCGGCGCCGTGCTGCTGTCCTCGAGCAGCAGGTACTTGTAGACCATCTCGGCGCAGAGAAGCAGCAGCCACACACCGGTGATGTAGGCCAGCACCCGGTAGCGGGTGAGCGCCGAACGGATCCGCGCCGTGCTCGCAGCAGCAGCGCGCGGCTGCGCCGTCGTGCCGGTGGCGGAATTGTCGGCGGACGTCGCAGCGGCCGCGGTCGTCACTGCTGACGTGTCGGTGGCGCCCGGAGTGGCGTCGGCGGGCTCGGTGTCCGGGGTGGTGTCGGTGGAGTTCTCGGCGGCGCTCAACCGGCGCTCCTCTCGAATGAGGCGATGGATGAAGGAGGGGGAGACGGCGTGGACCTCGCGCCGGGTGGGCCGCTCAGGCGGCGGTGGTTCGTGCTCACCGGCTGCTCGTCTCCGTGCTGCGCCCGGCGAGCCCGGCGGTGTCGAGCTGCTGCCGCATGTCCTGAGCGTTCAGCTCCGCCAGATAGCGGTTGTATTCGGCGAGGACCGGGTCGTCGTCGCGGCGCGCGGTCGGCCGTGCGGGCAGGATGCCGGGCGGAATCTCGCGTGGCGGTAGGGGTTTCGCGCTCTTGTCGGTCGGCGTGGCAATGCTCTCCTCGCCCGCCTCCTCCGCCGCGGTCTCCCGCTCCAGGCGCACGAACCGGAAGTAGGCGAACACCACGAACCCCGCGAACAGCGGCCATTGCAGGGCGTAACCGAGGTTCTGCGCCGTGCCGGTCGATGATTCGAACCGCCCCCACTGCCACCAGCCGAGCGCCAGGCAGACCAGCGCGGCGACGATCACCAGGGTGATCAGAGCCGGGCGGCGGTGTGGAGCGGACACGCCCACCACGGTACTCGTCTACTACGCGGTACGTAGTGGCAGGCCCTCCCGAGTCCGCGGCCGTCAGAACTTGTAGGTGATGCCCGTCAGCCGCTCGGATTCCTCCCACAGCCGCCGCCACAACTCACGGTCCTGTGACAGCTTGTTCGACGGCGAGGGCTTGACCGGGCCGCGTGCGCCGAACATCCAGGTCGGGCCCCAATAGGTGTTCGGATCGGCGTCGGGCGTGGTGGCGGCGAACAGGCTCGACTCGGCGGCCTTGGCGGGGGAGTGCCCGACCGTCGCGATGAACGGCTTGGCGACCTTGTCGATCGGCGTCTCGGTCCGGGTGAAGAGGTCGGTCGCCGAGACACCCGGGTGCACCGCGTAGGACTTCTTCGCCGAGCCGGACTCGGCCAGCCGCCGCTGCAGCTCGCGGGCGAACATCAGATTCGACAGCTTGGCCTGCGCGTAGGCGAGGTTGCGCTGGTACTTGCGCCGCTCGTAGTTCAGGTCGTCGACCCAGAGCTTCGGGGTCTGCTTGTGCGCGATGCTGGACAGCGACACCACCCGGTCCCCGATGCGGTCCAGCAGCAGGCCGGTCAGCGCGAAGTGGCCGAGATGATTGACGCCCCACTGGGTTTCGAAGCCGTCCTTGGTGCGGGAGAACGGGATGTTCATCAGCCCGGCGTTGTTGATCAGCACATCGAATTCACCCGTCCGGTCGGCGAATTCGCGCACCGAGGCGAGGTCGGCCAGATCCAGCGCGGCCACCCGGACATCACCCGCGAGGCCGTCGGCGATCTGCTGAGCCTTGGCGGTGTTGCGGCAGGCCATGATCACGGTGCCGCCCTTGGCGGCCAGCGCCCTGCTGGTGTGCTTGCCGATGCCGCCGTTGGCTCCGGTGATCACGAACGTCCGCCCGGTCAGGTCCGGAATTTCGCTGGGGTTCCACGCCATGTCGAGACCTCACTGCCCTACCGTGTACGAGAAGCGTCGGTGCATTCTCTCACCCCGACCTTACTCCAGAGTAAGTTCCGGGAACAGCATCCGACACGGCTGACGTGCTGATACTTCATGGCTAACATCCCTGACCCGCGTCGAGCTGGCTCGCTGCCGTGTCTGCGGAAGAATACGGCCTCCCGGCACATACTGAGCTAATGACCGCTGCCGCCGCAGTCGCCGACGCCCCCGAACCCGTGAGCCACGCCCGCGCCAATGTGGTCTTCGGCACCGTCGTGCTGGGCATGCTCATGGCCGCGCTCGATCAGACCATCGTGTCCACCGCGCTGCCGACGATCGTCGCCGACCTCGGCGGCGCCGGGCACATGGCCTGGGTGGTCACCTCGTATCTGCTGGCGGAGGCGGTGGCGACCGCGCTGGCCGGAAAGTTCGGCGACCTGTTCGGCCGCAAGCTGGTGTTCCAGCTCAGCGGGCTGGTCTTCATCGTCGGTTCGATGGTGGCCGGGCTGGCGCACGGCATGACGCTGCTGGTGATCGCGCGCGCGATTCAGGGCGTCGGCGCGGGCGGGCTGATGGTGACGTCGATGGCGCTGATCGCCGATGTCATCCCGCTGCGGGAGCGCGGGAAATACCAGGGCGCGCTGGGCGCGGTCTTCGGTGTCACCACCGTGGTCGGCCCGACGCTGGGCGGATTGTTCACCGACCACGCCAGCTGGCGCTGGTGCTTCTATGTGAACGTGCCGCTCGCGATCCTGATGATTGTCGTTGCGGCGCGGGCGATTCCGGCAGTGCGCGCGGCGGTGCGGCCCGTGGTCGACTATGCCGGGATTGCGTTGGTGGCGGTCGGGGTGAGCTGCCTGATCCTGGGGCTGGAATGGGGCGGGCAGGAGTATCCGTGGGGCTCGGCGACGATCATCGGGCTGTTCGCGGCGGCGGTGGCGCTGCTGGCCGGTTTCGTCTTCGTGGAGTTGCGGGCGGCGGAGCCCATGCTGCCGATGCACCTGTTCCGCAGCAACGTGTTCACCGTCTGCTCGATCCTCAGCTTCATCGTCGGCTTCGCGATGCTCGGCGCGATGACCTATCTGCCCGCGTATCTGCAGTATGTGAACGGAGTGTCGGCGACCGCGTCGGGCGTGCGCACGCTGCCGCTGGTGGTGGGGTTGTTCACGACGTCGATCATCTCCGGCCAGGTGGTCGGGAAAACCGGTAAGTACAAGTACTTTCCGGTCGCCGGCACCGCCGTCATGGCGCTGGGGCTGTATCTGATGTCGACCATGGACCGCACCACGGGTGTCTGGCTGGAGTCGCTGTACATGCTGATCCTGGGTCTGGGTATCGGGCTGGCCATGCAGGTGCTCACCATCGTGGTCCAGAACACCGTGCCCTACACCGATCTCGGCACCGCGACCTCGGGCGTGACCTTCTTCCGGACCGTCGGCAGCACCTTCGGCACCGCGATCTTCGGGACCCTTTACAGCGGCCGGATCGGGCCGAACCTGGAGCAGGCGCTCGCGCAGGATCCGGGGGTGCCGCCGGCCGCGGCGGGCAGTCCCCAACTGCTGCACAAACTTCCGGAGGCGCAGCGCATCCCGATCGTCGACGCCTACGCTCAGACCATCGATTACGTGTTCCGCTGGGTGGTTCCGGTGGCGGTGCTCGGATTTCTCGTCGCGTGGTTCCTGCGGCAGGTGCCGCTGCGCGACAGCGCCCGCGCCGAGGCCACCGACGTGGGCGGCGGCTTCGCCGTGCCGGATTCCACGGATCGCGCGGTGCGGCTGGAACATTCGCTGGCCAGCGTGCTGCGCCGGCTGCGCGACGACGAACTGCCCGATCCGCGCATCCTGGCCGCCGCCGACAGCACTCTCTCGCGCGATCAGGCGTGGGCGATCGGGCAGGTGGAGATGCTGAACCGGGTGCGGGGCGGTGCGACGCTGGCGGCGATCGCCCGCGCCCACTGGATGCCGCCGGAGGTGCTGGAACCGGTGTACGACAAGGCCGTTCGCAACGGCTACGTCGAATTCGACGGTGCGCTACTGGATCTCACCGACGCCGGGCAGGCGGAATTCGATCGGATCTTCGCGGCCTGGCGCCGCTGGTTGTGCGAGTACGTCGACGACTGGGATTGCGCCGATCCCGACGACCGGGTCCTGCTGGACCGGGCGCTGGACAACATCGTGGCGAAACTGCTCGACGAGACCGAGCGCCCCGACGTGCTCCCGGCCGCTCACGCGCGCTGACCGCGATCCCGCCCGCCGCTCGAAGCGGGCGGGATACGCGAATCATGCTCAGGCGCGGGCGAGTTCGTCCCCGACATCGACCGGCGCGTCCCAGTCGATGGCGTAGCTCTGCTCCCGGATCATGGTCTCCTCCAGCTTCATCAGCTTGCCCGCCAGCGGCATCAGCACCGGCATCATCCGGCGCATGACCGGGCCGACGGTCTTGCTGTGGCTGATCTTCGCGCCCCGGGCCGCGATGCGCTCCACCCGGGGCCGCCGGATCCGCTCGTAGGTGGCGAAAGCCGTTGCGGGATCGTCGCAGTCGCGCAGGCAGCGCGCCAGCTGGATGCCGCTCTCGATGGCCAGGGACGCGCCCTGCCCGGTGCTGTTCGACGGCGCGTGCACCGAGTCGCCGACCAGCACCATCCGGCCGCGATGCCAGGTCGGCACCGGCGGCATGATGTGCAGGGCGCCGGTCACGGCCAGATCCTCCGGAGCCGTGCTGCGGGCCAGCTCGCCGCCGGGGACGTCGTCGGCGTAGGTCTCGCGCAGGATCCGCAGCCACTGTTCGGCAGGCACCCGGCGGGCCTCCGACAGCGAAAGATACTGCTTGTGGGGCAGATTCACGCCCCAGCCGATCCGGCCGTCGGGCAGCGACCAGTACAGGTAGTAGGCGTTCTTGCCGAACGCGAACACCATGGTCTGCGGTGCCAGGTCGAACGAGCAGCGGGTGTAGGCGCCGAAGCCGAGCATGCCGAGATAGTCGGCGGCCGGGGCCTGCGGGTCGATCAGGGTGCGCACCAGCGACTTGATGCCGTCCGCGCCGACCAGGATGTCGGCGGTGGCGGTGGAGCCGTCGGCGAAGCGGGCGGTCACGCCGTCGGCGTGCTCGTCGACGCCGACCAGCCGCTTGCCGTACTCGAACGCCACGCCCGCCGCGACCGCGGCGTCGTGCAGCACCTCGTGCAGACTGCTGCGGTCGACCACCTGCAACGGCTCCACGCCGGGCAGCGCGGGCATGGTGATCTGCTTGCGCCCCAGCGACATCACGGTGTCGGTCATCGGCAGCGCGACCTTGCGCACGGCGTCGCCGGCGCCGATGATGTCGAGCGCGGTCAGCCCGTTGGGTGCGAAACCGAGCGCGCTGCCGATATTGAATGCCGGGCCCGGATACGCCTCGTAGACACGGGCCTCGATGCCTACTCGCTGCAACGCGGTGGCGGTCACCGGACCGGCGATGCCGCCGCCGATGACCAGTGCGGTCCGAATGGACATAAGTGTTCTCCCTGGTGGGTTCGGTTGCCCGAACCGATCCGCGCGCAGGGTGCCCCGTTATCCTGTAGTTGCCACACTTGGGCCGGGTTCGCCTGCGCGAATGCGGTTCGAGACGGTGAAGAGATCGGGCTCGGCGGGGTGTTGCCGCACCTCTCCGGGCCCGGTTCGGTAGGGACGCCTGGTGATCAGGTGTCCGTCGACAGCGTGAAGTCCCCCCTTTCGACCATTTCGACGATCTCGGCGGGTTCGACGCCCTCGGCGTGCATGCGCCGCCACAGGTCCATATCGGGAAAGACGCCCGCGGTCAGCTCGTCGCGCAGTGCCGCCGCCCAGCGGGCCTCGGCCTCCAGCATCGCGAGCTGGAATTCGGATTCGACGATGAACAAGCGGGGAATGACCGCGCGCTGCGCCGCGATCGACTCGCGCTCACCGGCGATGATGGTCTCCAGCCGACGCAGCCGCTCGCTCAGCAGGGCGATCACGTCATCGGGCGGCAGCAGTCCCAGGATGGACAGGCCGGCGACGAACCGGTGGTGCTCGGGCTCGGGTGTGGCGACCAGTTCGCGGGTCCAGTCGTCGAGTTCGGCGCGGCCCGCCTCGGTGATGCGGTAGATGATGCGCTCGGGCCGGGCGCCGTCGCGCTCGCTGCCGACGACCTCGAGGAAGCCGTGCTTCTCCAGGTTCTGCACCACGGTGTAGAGCGAGCCCCACTTGATGTCCATATCGCGCTCTTTGCCGCGCTGTTTCAGCGTGGCCGCGATCTCGTAGCGGTGCATCGGCCGCTCGAACAGCACCGCGAGCACCGCGAGCGCGAGCAGGTTTCCCACCTTCCGCTTCTTGGCCATCACACCTCCTTACTCGTGTACGAATATACGTCTACGAGTATTCGTGGGCAAGTATGCGTTCATCCCAGGCTGGGGCCTACCAGTCCTTCGAGGCGGCGGAACGCCGTGTCGGGCGGGGTGGGATGCCGGGGGTCGATCACCGCGCCGATCATCCCGAGTAGTCCCCAGGACAGGAATGCCACGGTGTCGGCGAATTCGGCGTCGGGCAGGTCGAGGCGCTCGCGCAGGTGGTCGTCCAGCATTCCGGCGATCATCTGCTGGGTCGCGCGCAACGGGACGGCGCCGCTCTTGGGGCCGATCAGCGCGCGATAGAGGTCCGGATGTTCGGCCGCGAGCCGCAGCAGGGTGCGCGCCGGAGCCAGCGGCGGCGCGGTGCGCGGCACGGTCTCGGCCACCGCCTGGCGCAGGTAGTCGGTGCTGCTGCCCACCAGCAGGTCGTCCTTGTTCCGGAAGTGGGCGTAGAACGTGGAGCGGCCGACATCGGCGCGATCGAGGATGTCCTGCACCGTGATTCGGGCGTAACCGCGCTCGAGCATGAGGCCGATCAAGGCCTGGTGCAGCGCCCGGCGGGTGCGGCGCACACGCCGGGCGGCGGGCTCGGTCATCGCTGTCTCCCGGTGTTCCCGGACAGAATTCGAGGAATCGTGCCGAACCGGACGGATCCGTGGGTTTCGGTTCTGGTCCGGCCGCCACGCCGTTCCGATGATGAACACATGTCCCGAAACATACAGCTGTTTCCCGTGACCGTTTCCGACGACAACGGGCTGCTGATCACCAGTCCGCGCCGCTACAACGCCTTGACCGCGGTGCTCTTCGGCGGGCGGCACCGTCGCCTGCTGTCCGAGTTGGTCGCCGTCGGCGGCGCGGTACCCGGTGATCGCGTACTCGATATCGGCAGTGGGCCTGGCAAATTGGCTGCCGCGCTGGCCGCGGCGGTCGGCCCGGACGGCAGCGTGCTCGGCGTCGATGCGTCCCGGGCAATGGTCGACTACGCCCGGGCGCACGCGGCCGCGGGGAATACCGGCTTCGAAGTCGGTGCGGCGCAGTCACTCCCGGTGCCCGATGCCGAATTCGACGTAGTGACCTGCACTTTCGTCATGCACCACGTCGCGGCCGAGCGGCGGGCGGACGCGCTCGCCGAGATGTACCGGGTGCTGCGGCCCGGCGGGCGATTGCTGCTCGCCGATGCCCATCCGACCGGTCTGATGCGGGCCGTCGCCGACGTCATGGTCCGGGTGTCGCGCGCCCGCAACGGATCCGAAAAGGCTGCGGCGCAGCGTGACCCGTTTCTCGACGTGGATATCCGCCGCTACGCCGACACCCTCGTCGGCGTGGGATTCCAGACGCCGGAATTCCGCGCGAGCCGGTACGGCACGGGAATCCTGACCGCGCGGAAGCCGCGGTGAGCGCGGCTGCCCGGCCGACGCCTTACCGCGCGGCGCGCTCGCGCAGTATCCGTGCGGTCTCCGCGTCTGCGGGCAGGAACGCCTCCAGGTGCAATTCCGACAGGGAGACGTCGGTCGCGGTGGCGAACGAGGTGAGGGTGGTGATGAGCCGCAATTCGCCGTCGTCGCCGCGCAGCCGCAGCGGCACCGCGAAACCGAGGTAGCCGGGGCCGGGCGTGACCGGCGGCAGGTAGCTCTCCAGTTCGGTGAGCAAGGCCTCGAGTTCCGGGTCGGGACTGGTGCGCAGGCGGCGGTGCAGCGACTCGGTGACGTGCCGGCCCCATTCGGGCAGATTGAGCACCCGCGGTGCGAGGCCGTCCGGGTGCAGGGCCAGGCGCCGCACATTGACCGGCGGCCGCAGTAGTTCGGGCGCGCAGTACTCGAAGAAGATGTCGAAGGCGGCGTTGGATTCGATCAGCGTGCTGTGCCGGTCCACGATCAGCGCGGGATACGGCATGTGCCCGTCGAGGATGCCGCGCAGCGCCTCCCGCACCGGCTCCAGTCGCGGTGCGCGCCACTCGGTTTCATCGAAGGCAGGGGCGTAGCCGGCCGACATCAGCAGCGCATTGCGTTCGCGCAGTGACAGTTCCAGCGATTCGGCCAGCCGGACCACCATCTCGCGGCCCGGCCGGGACCGACCCTGTTCGAGGAAGCTCAGGTAGCGCTGGGTGGTGTCGGCGCGCAGCGCCAGGTCCAGCTGACTCCAGCGGCGCAGTCCGCGCCACCGGCGCAACTCCCGGGCGAACGGGCCGGGATCGGCCACGGTGGTTGTCATGGAGCCCATCCTCACCGTCGTGCGGGGGCGGCGCCATTCCCTGCGGGGAATGGCGCGGAGGCGCACAGTGGTCCGGGCATGCGACCGCCCCGGGGTCCGGCGTGCCGGCGCGGGAGCCCGGGGCGGTGCTGGTCGCGAACGCGGTGACCGAGTGCGCGGCGCACTTGTTGTCCCCTGGCGCCGACGGCGGCCCGGGACGATGAGGGAAGCCCGGAATACCGTGTGCACGACCGGCCGGTCGCGTCGTGACCCCCGGCGGTCGCCTGAGGGAGCGATCCGCCGAAGCATGTTCTACTATCTACGTACGTAGACAGTAGATGACGGTTTCCGAGTGGGTCAAGTGGCATCGCCGGTTTCGCGGGCCTATTTACTGTCTAAGTACGTAGATACTATGTCCAGTAAGCCGTCCGGTCGCCGGAGCGGCGGCACGACGAGGAGGTACGGTGCGCACGCGCGGATTCGGGGAACTCGAGTCGGTGGTCATGGACCGTCTCTGGAATCGGGACGGCGATCCGACCACCGTCCGGGAACTGTTCGACGAACTGACGCGGGAACGCGATATCGCGTACACGACCGTCATGTCGACCATGGACAACCTGCACCGGAAGGGCTGGCTGAAGCGCCGCCGCGAGGGCAAGGCGTTCCGCTACTGGCCCACCCTGACCCGCGAGCAACACAGCGCGCGGCTGATGCGGGAGGCGCTGGACGACGGCGGCCGCTCGGAACTGGTGCTGGCCCATTTCGTCGAGCAGATCGGACCCGAGGAGTCCGATCGGCTGCGTGCGGCACTGCGGAGATTGGCGAGGGGAACATGAATTCGCTCGGAACCGTCCGATGGATGCTCGCGCCGACCGGTGAGGTGCGGGCGTGAGCGTCGCGATCGGGCTGTTTCTCTACGCCGTCGTGGTGGCGACGGCCGCGCCCCGGCTGCTGCCGCGACTGACGCGGCACGGGGTGCTGCCGCGGCTGGGCGTGCTGGCCTGGCTGACGTTGATCGTGAGCGTGCTGGGCTCCTGGAGCGTCGCGCTGGTCGTGGCGCTGGCCGATCTCACGCACTCCTGGTTCCGGCCGGACGGGCCGGTGCTGTCCGGACTGCACGAAGCCGAGGAGATCGCGGTCGGCCACGCCGGTTTCGCGGCCCAGCTCGGCCTGATGGCGGTGACCGGCGCGCTGACGGTGGCGGCGCTGGTGCTCGGCGTCCGATTGACCCGGCTGCATCGGCGGATGCGGCTGCGCGCGCGAGAACACGCCGAGGCGCTGCGGCTGACCGGTCGCCGGGTGCACCGGCACGAGGTCGCCGATGTGGTGGTGCTGGAGTCCGAGGAGCGCGCGGCCTACTGCGTGGAAGGCGTCCCGAATGTCGTCGTGGTGACCAGCGGCGCGCTGGCAGCGCTGGCCGACGACGAGCTGGCCGCGGTGCTCGCGCACGAACACGCGCACCTGCGGCACCGGCATCCGCTGCTGCTGACGATCATGCGCGGCCTGGCGACGACGTTCCCGCGGTTGCGGTTGTGCACCGTCGGCGCGCGCGAGGTGGCCCGGCTGCTGGAGATGTGCGCCGACGACTCCGCCGTGCGCCGGCACGGCCGCGCCCCGCTGCTGTCGGGGCTGCTCGCGCTCTCCGGCACGGCGCCCACGGGTGCGCTCGCCGCGAGCGGCGCCGACGTGCTGGCCCGCGCCGAACGCCTGGCCGCGCCGCGCGCCGGATGGCACGTCCAGGCCCGCGCCGGGCTGCTCACCGGGATCGCGCTGGGTGTCAGCGGTCCCTTGCTGATCGCCGCCACCGCGGCGTCGGGGATCCTGCTCTGCCTGCTGTGAGGATGTCGCCGGAGTGCGACCGGTTATGGTGGCGACTGTGCGAGTCTTCTTGGCGGGTGCCAGTGGTGTGCTGGGTGTGCGGCTGACGCCGCTGTTGGTCGCGGTGGGCTGCGAGGTCGCGGGGATGACGAGATCCCCGGCCAAGGCGTCGAAGCTGGCCGAACTCGGGGTCGAGCCGGTCGTGTGTGACGTGTACGACGCGGCGGGGCTGGAGCAGGCGGTGCGCGCCTTCGCCCCCGACATGGTGATCCATCAGCTCACGGACCTTCCCGACGACCGCGCCGACCTCCCCACCGGACGGTCGGCGAACGCGCGCATCCGGCGGGAGGGCACCGCCAACCTGCTGGCGGCGGCGCGGGCCGCGGGCACGAAACGCGTACTGGCGCAGAGCGTCGCGTGGGAGATGACCGGAGAGGGCAAGGCCGGCCAGGAATATCTGGAGGAGGCCGTGCTCGGCGCGGGCGGCGTGGTCCTGCGCTACGGCCAGTTCTACGGCCCCGACACCTATTACCCGGACCCGAGCGACTACCCGGACCCGCCGCGCATCCACATCGACGAGGCGGCGGCCCGCACCGTGACGGCGCTGGACCTGGCCTCGGGAATCTACGCCCTCACCGACACCGGCAAGACGGACTTCGAACCGGTGCAATAACTTTCGGCCCGCCCGGATGTTCGGCTGTTCCCCTCCGGACAGCCGAACGGCGAGCCGATCACCACGCGGTCCCCGTCGGATCGGTGTCGGCACCGTCGTCGAACGCGATATCGGATCCCGTGCAGGGCCACAGCTTCTCCGGTGCGGCCGTCACCACCCGGCACACGCGGCACACCTCGTCGAGACAGTCCGAACCCCCGGCGTCGCGCAGGTGCAGCCGTTTCGGCACGACAATCGCGTCGGGCGCGATCATGTGCGCGAAGTTCAGCAGATGCTCGATCGGCTCGGCGATGACATCGGGCTGCGGCTGCACCCGCAGGATGTACAGCAGGTGCCAGTCGTGCCGGGCCGCCGTGGCTCGGATCGCTTGTTCCGCGTCGTCTTCGGCCGCGCCCCAGCGCATGCTGGTGCGAGGCGGGCAGAGATCGGTGCGCAGGTAACCGATGACGAAAGGTTGTTCGCGCCGCGTGGGCAGCGCGAGAGTGGCGGTCTGCGCGGCGCGGTGGCCGGGCAGCGTATCGGACACGGTCATGGTTGCACTCCACGTCTTCGGCAAACCCCTCGAATCGCCGAGGGTGCGGTAGGAAAGGCCGGTGTGGCTCGTCGGGCGAGACGGCTGTACCGAGGCCGGACGGTCCCACTTCCGGAACCGCGAAATCGCTACCGTCCGTGCGTTACCAGTCAACTGCCGCGACCATCGGGACGTCAATGCACATCTTGTGAAAATGCCTGGGGGAACCCCGGTTCGGCAATCGGGTGCACGATTTGCACAAGGTGTGAATTGACACCTCGGAAACGTCGGCGGTTGACTGATCCGGCAAGGAAGGCAAGTGGTTTCCGGCGGGGCGGAGGGCGATTGCCGGGTGTTTTCCACGCTCGGCGTGAAATTCTGGGAGTAGTGCAGTGTCCGAACGTTTTCCGGCGGCCGAACCGGCCGTTTCCGCTGTTCCGGCCGCTCCCGGCGCGGTCCCCGTACTCGGTCATCTGCCCCGGATGCGGCACTTCCTGGACTTCCTGACCACCCTGCCCGCGTCCGGCGATCTCGTGTCGCTGCGGATGGGTCCGGCCGAGGTCCTGGTGGCGTGCACGGCGCATCTGGCGCACGAGATCCTGCGCCGCGGCGAGGATTTCGACAAGGGCGGGCAATTCTTCGAGCGCGCCAAGGAGGTGGTGGGCAACAGCCTGACCACCTGCCGGCACGACGAACACCGGCGGCAGCGACGCCTGGTGCAACCGGCTTTCCACAAGCAGCGCCTGGTCGGCTACGCGGCGCACATGAGCGACGAGATCGCCGGGATGTGTGCGGGGTGGCAGCCGGAGACCACCGTCGACGTCACCGCCGAGACCATGACCGTGGTGGCGAAGATCCTGGCCCGCACGATGTTTCAGCGCGCCGCGCTCGCACCCGCCGAACTGCGGCAGGTGCTCGAGGATATCGACATCCTGGTCGCGGTCGCGGCCAAACGCATGGTGCTGCCCGCCGCGCTGGGCCGCCTGCCGACGCCGGACAACCGCCGCTACCACGCGGCGAGCGTGCGGCTGCGCACCCTGATCGCCACCGCCGCGACCGAGGGACGGGCCGCGGGCGATGACACCGCCGATCTGCTGTCGGTGCTCCTGGCGGCCCGCGACGGGCAGACCGGCCTGTCCGACACCGAGATCGTCGACCAGCTGCTGCTGTTCCAGATCGCCGGAATCGACACCACCGCAACCGCTCTCGCCTGGGCGCTCTGGCTGATCGGCACCCGCCCCGACGTCGAGCGGCAACTACACGCCGAGGTCGACGCCGTGCTGTCCGGCGACGTGGCCACGCACGAGCACCTGCCGCGCCTGGTCTACACCCGGCAGGTGGCCGTGGAGACGCTGCGCAAATATCCGCCGGTATGGATCCTCACCCGGACCGCGATGACCGATACGGTGCTCGGCGGGTATCGGATCCCCGCCGGGGCCACGCTCGTGGTCAGCCCGTATCTGGTGCACCACCGGCCCGACCTGTACCCGGGTCCGGCCCGGTTCGATCCCGGCCGGTGGGAGTGGGACCGCGACCTGCCCGCGGGGGCGTACCTGCCGTTCGGCCAGGGTGCCCGGCGCTGTATCGGCGAGCACTTCGCCATGACCGAGCTGACTCTCGCGCTGGCGTCGATCGCCGCGCGCTGGCGTTTGCGGCCCACCCCAGCTCTGGTGGAGCGTCCGCCGCGGCCTCGGCTCGCCGCCAGTCTGCGCCCGCCGCCGCTGCCGATGCTCCTCACCCGCAGAACGCCCGAGTGAGCGGCGGTCATCGGGGCATGTAGATCTCGGGCGGGTAGCGCTTCAGGTACTCGGCGAGCCGGACCGGCCGCAGCGCCCAGTGCAGGAACGGGCTCCCGTCGTGCGACATCCGGAACACCATCTCGAAATCGGTGCCGTCGGAGATGTCCCGCACCCACACCGTGTCCCGATCGTCCAGGTCGGCGGGATACGGTGTGTCCCACATGTTCTCGAAGTCCGGGTTCTGCCGCAGCAGGGCCTTGACCTCCTCGATCCGAATCTCGGGGGCGAAGCCGGTCAGCTGCGTGCGGCACGCGCGCACGAGATGGTGGGTGTCCTCCTCCCAGCGCACGAACACGTCCCGCGCCGCCGGGGTGAGCACCTCGTACTCGACCACGCCCGCACCGGGCCCGAGACCGGGGAAGAACCGGTCGAAGGCCTCGTTGGTCGCGACGACCCGGTGCAGCGCGCCCTCGATCAGATCCCGTCCCGCCGGGGTGATCATGTAGCAGGCCGGGAACGGATCGGTGTCCAGCACGGTCAGTTCCCGTGGCGTCGGTGCGCGCGGCGCCTCGGACCGGGACGCCGGGGCCTGCGCGGGGTCGACCAGCGACAGCAGTTGCCGGGTGTCGGCCGCCGGGATCCGCAGCACCGGCGCGAGCGCGGCGATCGTGTTCCTGGTCGCGGGCCGGTGCCCCGACTCGACCTTGCGCAGCAAGGATTCGGACAGATGCGCCGCGGCGGCCAGTTCCGTCACATCCAGGGCGGCGTCCTGACGCCAGCGCTGGAGGATGCGTCCGACCGGCAGGGGCTCGTGCGCGCTCCCTCGCCGGGGACCGCCCGCCTGTCTCCCCATCGTCCGCCCCTCCTGTCCCGACATCGGCCGGGCCTGTCGAGGTACTGATCCTACGCACGTGCTCGCGGTGGTCAAGCCCGCGGCGCGGGGCGACTGAGGCCGAACACGTTGCCACGCTGCGTCTTTGGCGGTGCGCCGGGCCGGAATCCGGGCACCCCGCGCACACCGTGTCGGGATGCCCGTTCCGGGTGCCGGTGTTACCGTCGGCGCATGGCGAATCGTCGCGATATCCAGCACCGAGTAGTGACGACCTTCCAGCGCAACATCGGCAATCCCCTCCTGCGGCGACTGGGTGCGCAGACCCTGCTGGAGACGACCGGCCGAGTGAGTGGCGAGCCGCGCACGACCCCGATCGGCGGGCGACGTGTCGGCAACTCGTTCTGGTTCGTCTCCGAATTCGGCGAGCGCTCCCAGTACGTCCGCAATATCCGGGCCGACAACCGGGTGCGGCTGCGGCTGCACGGCCACTGGCACACCGGCACTGCCCATCCGGTACCCGACGACGACGCCCGCGCGCGGCTGCGCGAATTGCCGCGCGGCAACAGCGCGGTCGTCGGGATCATGGGCACCGACCTGCTCACCGTGCGCGTCGATCTGGACTGAGCGCGAAACGGCGGATCGCCGTCGCCTAGGGTGCAGGGGTGCCCCGCGACCTAGCCGATCTGCCGTACGCCCGCTTCCTGGAAGGCTTCGACGCCGAACCCGAATCCGACACCGAGTACGAGAGCGTGCACGTCGACTCGGCCACCTTCGAGGCGATCGACGCCCGTGGCGCCAGATTCACCGAGTCGGCGTTCACCCAGGCCGTGTTCAGCGGCGGCATGCTGCGGTATGCCCGCTTCGATGACGTCTGGTTCCGCAACGTCCGGTTGATCGGCACCAACCTCGGCCAAACCAGTTGGCTGAACAGTGAATTCGTGGATTCCGCGCTGTCGGGCGTGGAGGCCGTCGGCGCCGGGCTGCGGCGGATCCGGTTCGAGGGCTGCAAATTCGATTCGGTGAACCTGCGTAATGCCGCGCTGCAGGATGTCACCTTCGCCGATTGCGTCCTGCGCGACACCGATTTCGGCGAGGCCAAGCTCACTCGCGTCAGTTTCCCCGGGTCGCGGCTGGATCAGGTCGCGCTGCACGGGGCGACGCTGCGCGAGGTCGATCTGCGCGGCGCGGTCACCCTGGACATCACGGCCGGAATCGAGGCGCTACGAGGCGCCACCATCAGCCCCGTGCAGCTGTTCGACCTGGCCCCGGCCTTCGCGCGGGCGGCTGGAATCATCGTGCGCGACAACTGATTCCGGGGTGCGGAAGCCGGGCAGCCAGCGGTCGGCGAGTGGGATCAGCAGGTGGATCAGCGGCCCGATGCCGAAGGCGTACACCAGGGTGCCGATTCCGACGCTGCCGCCGAGCAGCCAGCCCGTCACCAGCACCGTCGCCTCGATGCCGGTGCGGATGGCCCACACCGGTTTCCCGGTGCGCCGGACCAGACCGGTCATCAGGCCGTCGCGGGGTCCGGGGCCCATGCCCGCCCCGATGTAGAGCATGGTCGCGACCGCGTTGAGCAGCACGGCCGCCGCCATCGCGCCCACCCGCACGGCCGGCGCGTGGAGCTGCGGAAGCAACCACAACCCGGCGTCGACCGAGATCGCGATCACCACGACATTGCTGATCGTGCCCAGACCCGGCTTCTGCCGCAACGGGATCCAGGCCAGCAGCACCGCCACGCCGGTCACGGCGGTGACGGTCCCGAAGCTCAGCGGCACCTGCCCGGCCACACCCTGATGGAACACATCCCACGGATCGAGCCCGAGCGCCGCCCGGATCATCACGGCCATCGAGAACCCGTACAACCACAGCCCGGCATACAGCGCACACAGTCGGCGGAACAACATCGCACCAGCATGGTCCACAACTGGACCCCCGAAACAGATCCAATACAGGATCACTGGTCCTCGGCACCGGGAGATCAGTGGTCCAAGGGGATTACCCGGGCGGTGGCCGTGGCGGTGCCGATCAATTCGCCGTCCGGGTTGCGCAATTCGCCTGCGAGGAAGGCGATGTCGCCGTCGCGGCGCACTACCCGGCCGGTGCCGCGCAACCGGCCGGTGCGGGCCGGGCGCAGGAAACTCACCTGCAGGTCGAGGGTGGACTGGAACTCGTCGGGACCCAGCGTTGCCAGCAGGGCGGGACCCACGGTGTCGTACAGCATCGCGGCGACGAAGGCGCCCAGCACCTCGCCGAGCGGGTTGGTGAACGCCTCGGTCGCGGTGAAGGCGAGTTCGATTGTGCCACTGGGGATATCGGCCTCGAGGAATTCGAAGCCGAGGGTTTGCGCCGCCCGCGGGATCGGTGCGCGGCCCTCGACGCCGTCCCAGAACAGTCCTTTTCGCTCGGTCATGGCCTCCACTCTGGCAGTGGGGCGGGGGTCGGGCCAGCGCTTCAGTGGCCCGACATGCCGGGGATCTGGCCGACGGCGTAGGTGATGGCCATGGCGAGCGCTCCGCCGACGACCACGCGGGCGGTGGCGCGCAGGGGGTCGCTGCCGCCGAGCCGGGCGCTGACCGAACCCGTGACGGCGAGGGCGATCAGCACCGCCGTGAACGTCACCGGCACCCGCCACGTTGCCGGGGGCAGCAGGATCGCCAGCAGCGGCAGCAGGGCGCCGCAGGTGAAGGCCACCGCCGAGGAGAGCGCCGCCTGCCACGGATTGGTCAGCTCTTTCGGGTTCAGCCCGAGCTCGGCCTCGGCGTGCGCGGCGAAGGCGTCGTAGGCGGTGAGTTCCTCGGCGACCTTGCGCGCGGTCGCCGTGGACAGGCCCTTGCGCCGGTAGATCTCGGCGAGTTCGGCCAGCTCGTAGTCCGGTTCCGTGGCCAGCTCCCGCTTCTCCTTCGACAGCAGCGCCCTCTCGGAATCGCGCTGGGTGCTCACCGAGACGTACTCCCCGGCCGCCATCGAGATCGCCCCCGCGACCAGCCCGGCCACGCCCGCGGTGAGGATCGGCCCGGTGCTGGTGGTCGCCGACGCGACACCGACGACCAGCCCGGCGGTGGACACGATGCCGTCATTGGCGCCGAGTACCCCGGCGCGCAGCCAGTTCAGCCTCGACGCGAGCCCCTCGGTGTGCGGTTCGTGCGGATGCGTGCGGTTGTCGTCCACGACCGAAACAGTAGGCGGGCGCGGCAGCGGCGCCGGGGAAGGGACGGTTCAGCGCTCGGGCACGGCCCGCGCCAGCAGCGCGCGGAAGTTGGGGCACTCGCGCAGATTCTCCGCAGTGCAGTCCGCGGCGTGCCCGATGGTCGCCATCGCCGCCTGTGCCCAGGCGATCTGCTCCTCGAGCCGGTCCTGATGCGCGCGAAGCAGTTTCCGGCGGGACTCGCGATCCGCGGTGGCGGTGGACAGGGCGCGAATCTCGTCCAACGACATCCCGACCCGCTTGGCGACCAGGATGAGCCCCACCGTCTCGGTATCCGCCGGGCTGTAGCGGCGGCGGCCGCCGGAGTCGCGCCGCGGCGACAACAGGCCCATGTCCTCCCAATGCCGCAGCACGTGGGTGGCGATCCCGAATCGTGCGGCCAGATCGCCGATCGACAGATCCGTCATGCACCGGACTCTAAGCCGCGCGGAACCGCTCGTGCGGGCGGCACCGGTAGCATGCGTGGAGTGAATCCCCTTGTCGGTCGCGTGTTGTCCACCGTCGCAGGTCAGCTCGGCAATCCGCACGGAGTGCTGGGCAAGGGTGTGGCGGCGATGCTCAATCGCGGCAATCGTCCGGTCATCGAGGCGGCTGTGGCGGCCGCGGAGGTCGGCTCGGGCTCGGCCGCAGCCGATATCGGCTTCGGTGGCGGCGTCGGGCTGTCGCTGCTGCTCGAACGCGTCGGTGCGAACGGCACCGTGCACGGGGTGGAGATCTCACCGGACATGCTGGCGCGGGCCAAGTCCCGCTTCTCCGCCGATATCGGCACGGGTCGCCTGCGCGCCCTCGAGGGCTCACTGACCGACCTGCCGCTGGCGGATGCGAGCCTGGACGCCGCGATCACCGTGAACACGGTGTACTTCGTCACCGAACTGGACCGCGCCTGCGCGGAACTCGCGCGCGTGCTGCGCCCCGAGGGCCGTCTCGTCGTGGGCATCGGCGACCCCGCGGCCATGGCGCGAATGCCGTTCACCGCCTACGGTTTCCGGCTGCGCCCCGTCCCGGAGCTGATCGACGCCCTGGAACGGGCCGGCTTCACCGTCGAGGACCGCCCCCTCGGCAACGGACCCATCCCCGCTCACCTACTCGTCGCCCGCCCAGCCTGAGCCCTATCGGCCCGTAGGATTCGGGGGTGGATATGAGTGCGAGTGTGGTGCTTCCCGACGGCTGGGCGGGTCGGGTTCGGGAGGCGCTGGCCGGGTCGCCGCGGCCGGAGTTGGCGGACGGGGAGTTGCAGCTGCTGGGCGCCGGGATGGACAGCGTGGCATTGCTGGTCGAATGGGGTGAGGGCGAGTATGTGTTGCGGTTGCCGCAGGATCCGCACGGAGCCGAGGGCATCGCGCGGGAGCACCGATTGCTGCCGGAGTTGGCCGCTCGGCTGCCGCTGCCGATCCCGCGGTTTCTGTTCACCGCGCCGAATCCACTGGGCCCCGGCGAGTTCTGTGTCTACCCGGCCGTCCCGGGCGAATCGCTCTCCGAGGAGCAGTGGCACGAGCGGGGACTGCTCGACCGACCCGAGATCCACCGCCGCATCGCGGAATCGCTCGAGGGTGTGCACGCCTTCCCGGTCGACCGGGCGCGCGAGCTGGGCATCCGAACCTGGGATCTGCGCGGCGAATTCGCCGACGATCTGAAAACCATTCGCGCCGAGGTGATCCCGCTGCTCGATCGGTCCGACGCGGCGCTGCTGCTGGCCGCCTGGGAACGCTACCTCGACGACGACGCGAACTTCGGCTATCGCCCCACGCTCATCCACGCCGATGTGAGCCTGGATCACCTGCTCGTCACCGGCGTCGAGATCACCGGGTTGATCGACTTCGGCGACGTGACGATCGGCGACCCGGATTACGACCTGTGCTACCTGTACCCGGAGGCCGGGCACGACTTCGTCGGCCGCGTACAACGTTGCCGCGGTACCGAACTCACCCCGCGCACGGAGGCCAAACTGCGCTTCTGGGCCTGCGCCGACCCCGCCCTCGACGTGCTGCACGCCCAGGAGCACGACCTGCCCGAGTTCCGGCACCAACGGCTGCGAGTCCTGTCCGAAGCCCTTGCGCGGTACCAGAACCGCTGACCGCCGGGGCGAAATTCGCTTGCGCCCGCGGTGAGGATGGTCGGGTGTGTGATTCTGCGACGATGACGGTCGACGGCGTTCCGATCAGGGTGACGGACTTCGGGGGCGACGGACCGCCGGTGCTCGCGCTGCACGGAAGTTTCGGGCGCGCGGCGGTATTCGCCGGGCTGGCCCGCGAACTCGACGGCCGGGCCCGCCTGCTCGCCCCCGACCAGCGCGGCCACGGGCACAGCGGCCGCACCGCCACCTACACCGCCGACGACTTCGTCGCGGACGCCGCCGCGCTGATCGAGCGCCTCGGACTGGGACCGATGGTGGTGCTCGGGCATTCGCACGGCGGCATCACCGCCTACCGGCTGGCCGCGCGCCGCCCGGACCTGGTGTCGGCGTTGATCATCGAGGATGTCGGCCCGGTGATGCGCGCGCCGGAGATCGCCCACCCGGTGCTCGACGTGCGCGGCTGGCCCGCCGCCGCGCCCACGAAAGAGCAACTCACCGAGGCGATCCGGGCTCGCGGAGTCCCCGATCCCGGCTACTTCATGCAGAGCGCCGAACCCGCGGACGACGGTTGGCGGCTGCTGTTCGACTGGGACGACATGATGGCCGTGCAGACCGGCGGAGTCGGCGACTGGTGGCCGGACTGGCTCGAATCCAGTTGTCCCGCACTGGTTCTGCACGGCGAGCACAGCCCGTTGCTGCCCGCGGACCTGGCGACCCGGATGGTCGCCCGCCGCCCCGGCAGCCGCCTGGTGGAGTTCCCCGGCGCGGGCCACTGGATTCACGACGACGACCCGGCCGGGACGGCCCGCGCGATCGCCGACTTCCTGGACGAGCTCAGACCAGGTCGTAACGCATGAACACGTCGGCCCGCGCGTAGGGCATCGGCCCGATCCGGTCGCTCGGTACGTGCACGAAACCCATGGATTCGTAGAGGTGCACGGCATCGGCCAGCTTGCTGTTGCTGCCCAGGAACAGCGCCGTGGCCCCACTGCGACGGGCGTAATCGATCGCCGCCCGCAGGATGACGCGCCCGAGGCCGCGCCCGCGCCGCTCCCGGGCCACCGCCATCTTCGACAGCTCGAAGACGCCGTCCCCCTCCGGCACCAGTGCCACGCAGCCGACGATGTCGGCGCCGTCGCGGGCGATGAGCACTTGCCCGCCCTTGCCGACGATCTCGCGTTCGGGATCGTCGAGCTTGACGGAGTCGGCGGGTTCCAGGGCGAACAACTCGACGATCCACGCCTCGTTGAGTTCCTTGAACGCGCGGGCGTCGGCCGGGCCCGACATCGGCTCGACCACGATCGTGCCGGTCCCTGCGGATGATTCGATCTGCTGTGTCACGCCGCCAGCATGCCCGCGCGTGAATCATCACGTCCAATACTTGATAGGTCGGATTGATACGTTGAACTTATGAACGACGGTGTGGAGCTGCGTCATCTGCGCTACTTCCTGGCGGTCGCGGAGGAACTGCACTTCGGCCGGGCGGCCGCTCGCCTGCACATCGCCCAGCCCGCCCTGACCCAGCAGATCCAGCGATTGGAGACACTGCTGGCGACCCGGCTGTTCGACCGCACCTCTCGCAGCGTCGCGCTCACTCCGGCGGGGGAGGTGCTGCGCGAACGGGCCGCGGCGATCCTCGGGCACGCGAGCCGCGACCTCGACGAGGTGGCGCGGATCGGCCAGGGCAGCCAGGGGCGGCTCTATCTCGGCTTCGTTCCGTCGGTGCTGCCGCTGCAGCCACTGCGCAGCGTGCGGCGGTTCCGGGATCGCTATCCGCTGGTGCAGATCGACCTGGTCGAGGGCTACACCACGCACATGATGGCGCAGCTCGGGCACGGCGCACTCGACATGGTGATCGTGCGTGACCCCGACGAGCAATCCGGCGCCGTGGTGTCCCCGCTGGCCACCGAGCCGTTCATGGCGGTGCTGCCCGTCGACCATCCGCTCGCGGGCCGCGACGCGCTCACCGGCGCCGAACTCGCCGACGAGCCACTGGTGTTCTTCCCGCGCGCCGCCGGTGGCCACGCCCACGACAAGAACCTCCGGCCCCTCATCGAAGCCGGTCACCGCCCCCGCATCGTGCAGGAGGGCAACAACTGGACCACCATCCTCCACCTCGTCGGTGAGGGCCTGGGCATCACGGTCGCACCGCGCAGCGCGACCTTCACCGCCCCGCAGACCGTCCGCATCGTGCCCCTGATCGAAACCGAAGCCACCACAACGGTTTACGTCGCGCACCGAGTAGCCGACGACCGCCCCCTGGTCCGCAACTTCCTGGCGCTGCTACCCACCGGCGAGACGCAGCCGTGAGGAAAATCGGATGCGGCCGCACGTATTCTGGACACATGCAGACGAGCAGGCGATTTCCGCACCCCCGGCCGGCAGGCCGCGGGTATGCCCGCACGCGTTGATCGCGTAACTCCGCGGACCGGCCGGGGGCAGCCCGAATCCCGTCCACCGCAAGGAGTTTCCCGATGCCCACCTATCTCACCCCCGCCGAGCTGTCTCGTGCCCTGAGTGTGCGGGACCTCACCGACCCCGCGCAGGGACCGCACGCCACGCAACTGCTGCTGGACGGCGTGCTCACCGCGCTCGCTGTCGCCTGGCCCGCCGCGCGGACACGAATCGTCCGCAACCCGCCCGTCGTGTCGATTGCCGACAACTACGACCTGCTCGGCTACGACCCCGCCGACGTCACCCGCGACGCGCGCTACACCCGCTATCTCAGCCCGACCACGATGCTCCGCAGCCACACCTCTGCGGACATACCGGCGGTACTGCGCGGCTATTCCGCTGTGCCGCAACACTGTTCGGTCGACGACTTGATCGCGCTACCCGGCCTCGTCTACCGCCGTGACGTCGTGGACCGCATCCACGTCGGCGAACCTCAGCAGGTCGACCTGTGGCGGCTGTGCTCGGGCTCGACGCTGGGCGCGGACACGTTGCGGGACATGGTCGCCCGCGTGGTCGAGGCCGTGCTGCCGGGCGCCCGCTGGCGCATGGTCGCCGCGCGACATCCCTACACTCGCGACGGCCGTCAGATCGACGTCCGGCACGGTGGCGAATGGCTGGAGCTCGGGGAGTGTGGCCTGATCGCCGACCGTGTCCTGCGCGGCGCCGGTCTGGACCCGGCGCGCTGGTCCGGCCTGGCGCTGGGGATGGGTGTGGATCGAGCGCTCATGCTGCGCAAGAGCATTCCCGACATCCGATATCTGCGCGCCGAGGATCCCCGCAGTGCCGCGCAACTGCGTGACCTGAGCCCGTGGCGGCCGGTCTCGGCCATGCCGCCGGTGCGCCGCGACCTGTCGGTGGTCATCGCCGACGACACCGACGACGAGACCCTGGGCGACGCCGTGCGCGGCGCCCTGGGCGAGCGGTCCGGCGATATCGAATCCGTTCATGTGCGGGCCCGCACCCCGTACGCCGAATTGCCGGACCGCGCCCGCGCCCGCCTCGCCATTCGGCCCGGCCAGACCAATGCGCTGGTCCGCGTGACCATCCGGCCGCTCACTCGCACGCTCACCGATGCCGAGGCGAACGCCCTGCGCAACGCGGTCTACCGCGCGATCCATCTCGGCCCGGTCGCCGAGTTGGCCTGAGCCGCACCGGCCTCGGCGGCGCGTCGTCGGTCGAAGTTCGGCGCGGAGCGGGTGTTTGCGCGGCAGACTGGGGGCATGCTCCACCTGCGAATTCTGGCGCCGGCCGACCTGACCGACGGGGTGCTCGGTGTCCTCGACAGCGACGACGGCGTCAGCGGTCTGGCGGTCATGCGCGGCGCGGCGCTGCGGCCGGCCGGTGATGTCGTGATGGCGGATGTCGCGCGGGAGGCGGCCAACGACATCGTCGACCGGCTGCGCGGCCTCGGTGTGCATCAGCGCGGGAGCATCGAGATCCAGTCGGTGCCCACCTGGTTGTCGCGCGGCGGGTTCGAGGCCGAGGTGCGCTGTCCGGGTAGCGCCGCCGATTCGGTGGTGTGGGCGGATGTCGCGCAGCGTTCCTACGAGGCCACCGAACTCAACTGGACGTACCTGAGTTTCATGACCCTGGCGACGGTGATCGCGAGTATCGCCATCATCAACGACTCGCAGGTGCTCGTCATCGGGGCGATGGTGCTGGGCCCGGAGTTCGGCGCCATCGCCGCACTGGGCGTGGCGATGGTGCGGCGGCGGTTCGTGCTCGGCGTGCTCGCGTTCCGGACATTGGTGCTCGGCTTCGTCGCGGCCATCGCCGTCACACTGCTGCTGGCGGTGCTCGGCCGGGCGCTGGGCTGGATCACCCTCGACGATGTGGTCGGCCCGCGGCCGGGTACGGCCTTCATCTACTCCCCGGACAAGTGGTCGTTCATCGTGGCGCTGGTCGCCGGCGCCGCCGGGGTGCTGTCGCTGACCTCCGCGAAGGCGACCGGGCTGGCCGGTGTGTTCATCTCCGTGACGACGGTTCCCGCCGCGGGAAATATCGCGCTGGGCATCGCCTTCGGCGTCGGCTCGGCGATCGCGGAGAGTTCCCTGCAATTGCTGGTGAACGTGGCGGGCATGGCCCTGGCCGGTTGGGCGACGCTGGCCGTGCAGCAGGCGGTGTGGTCGCGGATCTCGGTGCGCCGCGCCAGACTCATGCTGCACCCGCGCCGCATGCTCTGAGTTCCCCCCTCGCCGCCGTATATGGTGTTGCTGGCGCTGACCGTGGTGGTCGGTGTGCTGACCGTTGTCCCGGGCCGTGCCACCCTGCTGCAGGGCGGCGTTCACCTCGTGTTGTTCGCCGGATTCGTCTTCCTAGCCGTCAGCCCGTGAGTGCGCTATCCGTTAACTGCATGGCTGTGTCGGCCGTCATAGCGATAGCGGATCTGCGCTGATAACACGTTTCAGAATCGTTGTCGGCAGGCCATTGTCGCGCTCCGACCTGCCGGTTGGGCAAGCTCCGAGCGACCGCTTTCGAGGCGATGCTCACACCGTGATCGACTTTACTGTAACTAGTTGTAACGATTAGCTTCATGTTGGCAGTGTTGCCGATCACGGAGAGAGCGACTTGAATCCCGAGACACATCGACCACACCGGAACCGCCCATGGCGCCGGTGACTCGGGCTCCCTCGAGCGCGATATCCGACAAGCGAGCAGCCGTTCGTATCGTTCGCAAGAACTTCTCCGACACGCTGGTGTCGGCGCTGCGGACCTTCGGCCGGGCCGTGGATATCGCCCGCGAATCGGTGGTCGGTACCGCGAGCGATGTCGCGCGGCGCGAATTCCAGTGGCGCGAGGCCGTTCTGCAGGCGTGGCGGCTGGTGACCGTCACCGCCATTCCGGCGGTCCTCATCGCGATACCGTTCGGCGTCATCGTCTCGGTGCAGGTCGGCAATCTCATCCACACCCTCGGCGCGGACTCGCTGCTGGGCGCCACCGGCGGCCTCGGCGTCATCAAACAGGGCGCCCCGCTGGCCACCGGCTTCCTGCTCGGCGGGGCGGGCGCGGCCGCGATCGCCGCCGACCTGGGCGCGCGCACCATCCGCGAGGAGATCGACGCGCTGAACACCATGGGCATCAGCCCGATTCACCGGCTGGTGATCCCGCGGCTGGCGGCGATGATCTTCGTCGCGCCGCTGCTGAACATCCTGATCATCTTCGTCGGCATCGTGGCCGGGTACGCGGTCGCCGTCGGCGGGCAGAACGTCACGCCCGGCAGCTACTGGGCGACGTTCGGGTCGTTCACCACGGCCGCCGACGTGTGGGTGTCGCTGCTGAAAGCGGTCGTCTTCGGCTTCCTGGTGGTGGTCATCGCCTGCCAGCGCGGGCTGGAGGCCAAGGGCGGGCCGCGCGGCGTGGCCGACGCCGTCAACGCGGCCGTGGTGCTGTCGGTGGTGTCCATCGCGATCGTCAATCTCGGCGTCACCCAGGTGGTCGAGATGTTCCTGCCCACGAGGCTGGTCTGATGGCCGTCTCCACCTACTTCCCGAAAGGGCTGGGCTGGTTCGCGCGCCTCTACCGGCGGCGCGGGCTGGTCTCGGCGCGGGTCGAGGGCGTCGGCTTCGTGCTGGCGTTCGTGTGGCAGGTGCTGTCCTCGATTCCCTTGACGCTCAAGCGATATCGCGACGAGGCACTGCGGCTCATCTCCGATATGACCTGGGGTCGCGGCTCGGTGATCGTCGGCGGCGGCACCGTGCCGATGATGATCGTGCTCGGCCTGGTGATGGGCGCCTCGGTCGCCGTGGAGTCCTTCACGATCCTGAACATGCTGGGCATGGGCCCGGTCACCGGCATCGTGTCGGCCTACGCCACCACCCGTGAGCTGGCCCCGATCGTGGCCGCGATCGGTTTCGCCGCGCAGGCGGGCTGCCGGATGACCGCCGAGATCGGTTCGATGCGCATCTCCGAGGAGATCGATGCCATCGAGGCGCTCGGGCTGCGGTCGGTGCCGTTCGTGGTGACGACCCGCGTCATCGCGGGCGCCATCTCGATCGTGCCGACCTTCCTGATCGGGCTGATCCTGTCGTATCTGGCCTGCCGCGGCCTGATCACGCTGGTGCACGGCCAGTCCGCGGGCGTGTACGACCACTACTTCTTCCAGTTCGTCTCCGGCTTCGACGTGATCGCGGCGGTGCTCAAGGTCGCCGTGTTCGCGACCGTGGTGATCCTCATCCACAGCTACTACGGCTTCTTCGCCACCGGCGGCCCCGAGGGCGTCGGCATCGCCTCCGGTCGCGCGGTGCGGGCCTCGTCGGTGGCGATCGTCGCCATCGATATGGTCCTCACCCTCGCGCTGTGGGGTTTCAACGCGACGATCAGTTTCACGGGATAGCGGATGCCGAAATATGGAATGCCCGGCGTCGCCGTGGACAAGAAGAGGTCGCTGCTGATCGGCGCGGTCGCGCTCGGCGTGATCGCGGCCGTGGTGGTCGCGGCGTCGCTGTATCGCGGACTGCGCGACGACGACGGACTGCACATCGCCCTGCACACCGAGCAGATCGGCGACGGCGTGCTGGCCGGCACCCCGGTGCGAGTGGACGGGGTGCAGGTCGGCAAGGTCACCGAGATCGTGCCCGACGAGCGCGGTACCCAGCGAATCTCGTTGCGGCTGGACCGTTCCCAGCTGTTCGGCATCGACGACAGTCTCCAGCTCGACTACGCACCGGCGAATCTGTTCGGTATCAGCGAGATCGAGCTGCGGCGCGGACCCGGTGGTGCGCCGCTGCGCGAGAACGGCACCGTCGACCTGACCGGAAAGCGTTCCGCCGCACTCTTCGACGCCACCATGGGAAGCCTGCTGCGCAGCCTGTCGCAGACCGGCGACGCGGTGCTGACACCGCAGATGGCCACCGTGATCGCGCAGCTCTCCACCGATGTCGAGGCCTTCACCCCGCTGGCGCAGGCGATGATCACCGTCGCCCAGACCATCACCGACAACCAGAAGATGCCCCCTTCCGAACTGGTGGGCCGCCTCGGGCCCGCCTTCGACGGCGGCGGCAAGTTCGCCGGCGCCACCATCCAGGTGCTCGATCTGATCCGCGATCTCCCACGGCTGCAAGACAATCGGCAACCCTATGACGCCGGGGTGCGTGTCCTGACCGATCAGCTGCTACCCGGACTGGCGAACCTCGGCGGGGCCGCGGGGGCCGGTCTGTCCGGCACCACCGACCTGCTGGCGCCCGTCCTCGCACTGCTCGGACAGATGGTGCCGCGTCCGCAGCAGTCGGGAACCGAACTGGCCGAACTGATGCGGCGACTGCGCGCGGCGATGCCCGACACCCCGGACGGCCCCGTCCTCGACGCCGAGATCGACCTGCGCGGCGTCCCCGTGCTGGCGCCACTGCTGGGAGGTGCGCGATGAAGGTCGGGGCCGCGGCGTGGCGGCTGGTGCTGTTCGCCGGAGTGATGGTCGTCGTCCTCGCCCTGGTGTTCACGGCCATCAAGCGGCCCGTGTCGGGGGACACCGAGGCCCACGACGCCCTGTTCACCGATGCCAACGGGCTCAAGGTGGGTGACGACGTGCGCCTGTTCGGGGTGCAGGTCGGCAAGGTGGAGGGCGTCTCGCTCGACGGCGCGCAGGCGCGAATCCACTTGTCGCTGAAGACCGATGCGCCCGTCTACGACAACTCCCGGCTCGCCATCCGGTATCAGAACCTCACCGGGCAGCGCTACATCGACCTGCAACAGCAGCCGCAGCCGGGTGCGCGCATCCCGGCCGGGGCGACGATCGGCGCCGAGCGCACCGTGCCCTCCTTCGACGTCACCAGCATGTTCAACGGCCTGAAACCGGTGCTGGCCACCATATCTCCCGAGGCGATCAACCAGTTCAGCGCGAGCATGGTCGCGCTCATCGAGGGCGACGGCAGCGGTGTCGGACCGGCGCTGGACGCGATCGGCAAGCTGGCCGCCTATGTCGACAATCGGCAGCAGGTGATCGGCACGCTCATCCACAACATGTCCGATCTGTCGGAGAAGGTCGGCGGCCGCGTGCACCACCTGGTGCCGCTGCTGGCTCGGCTCACCGACATCTTCCAGGCGTTGCAGACCAATATCGGCGGACTGGCGCAGTTCGCCATGGCCGCACCGTCGGTGCTCGGGCCGCTGGACAACCTGTTCGACGCCCTGGGCCTGCAAACCGGCGACGACGTGGATGCCTTGCTGCGCAACCTGTTCCCGGACCCGCAGCAGGCGCTGGAGGTGCTCGACCGGCTGCCGGGTCTGCTGGCCGGGCTCGACGCCGCCATCCCGAAGTCCGTGGCGGGCTGGAAACCGCAGTGCTCCAAGGGAACCGCCGATGTGCCGCAGGTGTTCGGCGTGCTGATCGCGGGACAGCAGGTGGCGATATGCAACGGCTGAGGCTGGGCCGGTTCCTGCCCCGGGACCGGGCGGTGGCCGACGAGGCGACCCGGCACCGGCGCGAAATCCGTTACGGGATAATCGGTGTGGTGCTGGTGGCGGCACTCGCGATCGCGGCGGGTGTGCTGTACGTCGTGCCGGTCGGCAAGAAGACCTACACCGCCGAACTGTCGGAGGCCCAGTCGGTCAAGGCGGGCGACGACATCCGGGTGGCGGGGGTACCGGTAGGCAACGTGAAATCGCTGGAGCTGAAACCGGATCGGGTGCTGATGCGATTCACCGTCGACTCGAAGGTGTTCGTCGGCAGCGAGTCGTCGCTGGACGTGCGCATGCTGACCATCGTCGGCGGCAACTATGTCGCGCTGTTCCCGTCCGGCGGTAAACCGCTGGGCGACAAGCCGATTCCGGCGGAGCGCGTCCGCCTGCCCTACAGCCTGGTGCAGACCTTTCAGGACGCCGCACAGCCCCTGCAACAGATCGACGGAGACACGTTGCGGCGCAACTTGTCCGCGCTGGACAGCTCCCTCGAGCAGGCGCCCGATGCGCTGCGCACCACCCTGGACACCCTCGGCGCCTACATCGACGCGCTCAACCGGCAGCGCACCCAGGTGTCGAACGCGGTCGCCGTCGCCGACGAGTACGTGACCATGTACGACGGCGCCAAGACCGATCTGGGCCGGTTGATGGACAACGTGAACCTGATGGAGACCCTCGTCCTGGACAAGCGCGCCGAACTGCGTGAAGGGGTGCGGTTGCTGCGCGTGGTCATCGATCGGGTGGCCGGGCTGGCGCCTACCTGGGACTCGGCGCTGGAGCCGAAGCTGCGGCAATTGATCGACGCCGTACCGCAATTGGAGAACCTCGGCGCGCAGCTCGAACCGGTGCTCGCGGCGGTGCAGAGCCTCGGGCAGAAGCTGGTCGAGCTGACCGACGGCGGCGTGACGATCGACCGATCCGGTTCGACGATCACCGTGCCGACGCCCGCTCCCGAGGCGCGGGTGTGTGTGCCGGTGCCGGGGAAGGACTGCTGATGTTGCATCGTGTGCTCGGCTCGCGCTGGCTGATGTCGATCGGTGGCGCCGTGGTGCTGGTCGCGCTCACCGTCGCCGGATATTTCGTCGCATTCGATCCGGCGAAGCCGACCGCGAGCTACTGCGCGATCATGCCCGACAGTGTCGGGCTGTACACCGGGAACCAGGTCACCATGCGTGGCATTCCCGTCGGTACGGTCACTTCGATTGCACCGCAGGGTGATTCGGTGCGGGTCGAGTTCGATGTCGAGGCCGACAAGCCCGTGTACGCCGACGCCGGCGCCACCACGCTGTCGGACAGCATCGTCGCCGCGCGGCAACTCGCCGTGGTGTCCAGCGGCAAGGACACCGCGCGCTGGAATCCCGGCCGGTGCATCACCAAGACCCTCACCCCCAAGAGCATCAGCGAGACGTTGAACGCGCTCGCGCAGTTGTCCTCGGAAATCCGAGGGCCCGACCCGGATTCGCCGGACGCGCTGGCCCGCGGGCTGTCCGCGCTGGACTCGGCGACCGTCGGCACGGGGCCGCAGATCAACGCCATCGTGAAAAAATTGAGTGCGGCGTTGGCGACGCCCGACGCCGACATCGCGCACCTGGTCGGCATCTTCGACGCCTTCGCCTCGGTGTCGAAGAAGGTCGAACAGCACTGGGGCGACCTGAAATCCATGCTCACCCGGCTGGCTCCGGTGCTGGACCACGCCACCACCGACCTGATCGGACCGGGCGCGCGGCTGTTCGACGGGCTCCAGCAGGTCGTGCCCATGCTCAACGACCTCACCACGATCCTCGGCGACCCGATCATGAAGACGCTCGACGCGACGGTGCCCTTGGTCAAATTCCTGCGCGCGCACGTCGGTTCGCTGACCCAGGTGATCGGCATGACGCCCGTGCTCACCCAGGCCTTCCGCGCGGTGGCGGGCGAGGGCATCTCCTACGCGCCACCCAAAGTGGCGGTGCCGCAACAGAATGCGGACCAGGTGTGCGCGGCTGTCGAGGCCCTCGCACCGGGCAAGTGCACCGCCGAGGGCGGCATGGTGAAGATGGACGCCGCCACCCTCGTATTCGGATTGGCGGCTGCCCGATGAGCTGGATTCGGATCGCGAAACCGACATCTCACGCGTGTGGCCGGGTGGCGAGGCGGCGTCTCGTCGCGTGCCTCGCGGTGGCGCTCGCCGCGACTCCGACCGCCGCGGGATGCGCGTTCGATCCCTCCTCGGTGCCCGTGCCCGGCACCACCGTGTCGGGGCCGACCTATCACGTGCGGATCGAGTTCGCGAATGCGTTGAATCTGCCCGCGCGGGCCAAGATGATGGCCAACGGGGCGCAGGTGGGCACGGTCTCCGGGGTCTCCGTGGTGAGCGCGGCGCAGTCGGGCGGGCGCGGCGGTTACGTGGTGGTCGACGCCGACCTCTCCGAATCGGTGCGGCTGCCCGCGACCACCCGCGCCGAACTGCGACAGAACACGGTGCTCGGCGATATCCACGTCGCTCTCCTCACTCCGCCGGACGGGTTCGGCACGGTGCTGTCCGACGGCGCCACCATCCCACTGGCACAGACCAAGCCGCCGGTTCAGCTGGAGGACACGATGGCCGCCATCGCCGCGTTCACCCAGGGCGGCGCGGTGACGCAGTTGCAGGACACCATCAACCAGATCAACGGCGTCCTGCCGCGTGACCCCGCGCGCACCGCACAGATCTCGAAGACCATGGCCGACGACGTGGTCGATCTGGCCGCCGACCTCGACAGCGTCGATGCCCTGCTCGACGGACTCGGGACCAATGCCCAAGTGCTGCATGACATCCGGCCCGAACTGGACAATATCCTGAGCGAGAAGTCGGTGGCGGAAATGAACGGCATCGTCGCCTCCATCGTGGGCGTGACGAAGATCTTCGACCTGCTCGGGCCGGTCGGCACGTCGCTCACCTGGCTCGGTCCGGTGCTGCAGGGCGCCGACGGGGCGGCGCAGGCGTTCCTGCCGCTGCTCACGTCATCGCAACCCTTGGATCTGAGTCGGTCGTCGAATCTCCAGACGCTGGTGGCACTGCTGCGCGACAAGGTGATCCCGTTTTTCGAGCACGGTCCCAAGGTGAACATCGTCGGCGTGAAAACCGATGCCGCGAACGATGTTTCGGCCGCGGATCAGGCGGATCGGATCGTCGGCACTCTCCGGATGATCGGAGCGGTGCGATGAGGATCGGTGCGCTGGCCTCGCTCGGCGGTATCGCCGCCATCACCGTGCTCGGTGCGAGCTACCTGACATTCGGCGTGGTGCGCGCCGATCCGTTCGCCGAGTACACCCGCGCCACCATGGTGCTCGCCGATTCCGGCGGGCTGGGCGCCGATTCGCCGATCCTGTTGTCCGGCATCGAGGTCGGCCGCGTGACCTCGGTGCGCAAGAGCGCCGACGGCGTGGAGGTCGGGCTGCGGGTGGACGCCGACCGCAGCGTGCCGACCGACAGCGTGGTCACCATCGAGCACCTGTCCGCGCTGGGTGAGCCCTACGTCGAGTTCCGGCCACGCACCGGCGCCGGACCGTATCTGCGCGACGGGCAGCGGCTGGCGAGTGCGAATGTCCGTACGCCGCTGTCGATCCCGGAGGTCGCGCGGCTGGTCACCAAGACGATGAACCAGCTCGATCCGAAGGTCGTCGGCTCCCTGGTCGGCACGGCGAGCCAGGTGTTCGAGGACACCGACGCCGCGATCCCGAATCTGGCCCGCTCCGGCGATCTGCTCGCGGCGGCGATCATGAGCCGCAGCCCGCGAATCGCGGACCTGCTCAACAGTTTCCAGGCCGCGGCCGCCGACATCGACTGGGCGGGACCGGCGACCAGCGCCGCCGCCCCCGAATTCGTGCGGTTCACGCAAACCCTGAACGACCTGGTGGGCGCGGTCGGCCGGCTCGTGGACACCCAGCCGGCCACGGCCTACACCGAGGGCACCGGCCTGGTCCCGTTCCTGGACCGGCTCACCGCGGCGCTGCGGGAACTGGGGCCGGAGCTGAAATCCCTGGCGCCGGCGCTGCAACCGCTGACCGACGCGGGGACCTCGGCGGCGCCGCGCATCGATATTTCCAGCCTGATCACGCAGGCCCTCGACGACGTCGACAGCGACGGGGCCGTGCGCGTGCGAGTGAACGTCAAGTAGAGGAGAATCGATGTCGAACGACAGTGGTACCGAGAATCCGCGCACGGTGTCCGTCCGGCTGTCGACGGTCGCGACCGCCCTCGCGGGCGTGGCGCTGATCGCGCTGGCCGCCGTGTTCGGAGCGCTGTGGCTTTCGGCGCGCGGCACGCTGCACGATCGCGACACCCGGGCCGCCGACGAGCGGCACGCCGAGCAGGTCGCCACCGACTACTCGGTCGGGGCGTCCAACATCAATTTTCAGGACGTGAACGGCTGGGTCGCCAAATTGAAGGCGAACACCAGTCCGCAACTGGCGACCAAATTCGACGCCACCGCACCGAAACTCCAGGAGATTCTGGTCCCGCTGAAGTGGACCTCCAGCGCGACGCCGATCACCGCCAAGGTGATGTCGACCGACAACGGCCACTACCGGGTGAACGTCTTCCTGAACGTCACCTCCACCAGTTCCCAGACCCCCGAGGGCGCGCAGACCACCGTCACCTACACCGTCGACATCGACCCGGCCGACGGCTGGAAGGTCACCGACGTCGGCGGCATGAACGGCGCACTGCCCAAGCAGTAGACCGAGCGATAGGACATGGTGGGGCGGCACGGGTTCGGTACTCTCGTGGCATGACTTCCCGGATCCGGTCGGCCGCGCTGGTGCTGTGCGCGCTGGTCGTGTCCGCGCTGGCGGCCCTGGTGATGCCGGTCGGGGAGCCGAACGCGCTGGTGGCCGTGGGCGCGGCCGCCGTGGTGGCGCTGGCCGTGGTGGCCGCGCACACCGCGCGGGCCACGCTGGTGCCGGTCGTCGTCCACGCCGGGCCGCCGGTTTCCGCGCAGCGCCGCCGCCGGGGATCTTTTCTGCGCCAGAGCAATCCGGACACCGCGGGCCGGGCGCGGCCCAGGGCGCCGGGGCACGGGGCCTGACCGCGTCGTAGGACGCGGTCGGCGACTTCGCTGACCCTGTTCCCCCTCGCCCCTCCGCGGGGCGCCCCACCGTGAGGTGCTGTCCCATGCTCGATTTCGTGTATTACCCCGTGTCCGCCGTGCTGTGGTTGTGGCACACCGGATTCGCCGCCGTGCTGGGCGCCGGCAGCAGCCTGGCCTGGGTGCTGGCGATCGTCCTGCTCGTCGTCACCGTGCGGATGCTGCTGGTCCGGCCGTTCCTGGCGCAGGTGCGGTTCTCCCGGACCATGGCGGTGCTGCAACCGCAGGTGCGCGAGTTGCAGGCCAAGTACGCCGACGACCGCGAGAAACTGGTCGCCGAAACCCGGAAATTGCAGCAGGAGCACAACTTCAGCCTGCTGCGCGGCTGCCTGCCGATGGTCGGGCAGCTGCTGCTGTTCCTCGGGCTGTACCACGTGCTGCGCTCGTTCGACCGCACCGGGCCGGTCTCACAGGTGCCGTTGCTCGGCAACTCCACCTCGATGACCGCCGCCGAGAACGCGGCCACCGCCAACTATGTGTTCTCGCCCGAACAGGTGCAATCGTTTCTCCAGGCGAAACTGCTCGACGCGCCGCTGTCGGCGACGCTCGCGACCTCCGGCGGATCGTTGACCGCCGTTCTCGCCGTAGTGATTCCGCTGGTTCTGATCGCTGGTGTCGCCACCCATTTCACCGCGCGTTCCGCCATCGCCCGGCAGACCGAGACCACCCCGCAGACCCGTGTGATCAACTGGCTGACCCTCTGGGTGTTCCCCTTGGGCGCGGCGCTCGCCGGTGTGCTCATGCCGGTCGGCATCCTGGTCTACTTCGCCACCAGCAACACCTGGACCTTCGCGCAACAACACCTGATCCACCGCCGCCTCGGCTCCCTCGCCACCCCATCCCCCCGCCCCGAAAGCGCCCCCGACTGAACCGACGCACACCGATCCAACCCACGCCCGCCTGTTCTCCAGACGTCATCCCGGCATGCTTGTGGCCGGGATCCACCACCCGGGTTCCGGCCACAAACACGCCGGAACGACGAAATCCCCACCGTGCCTGGCAAAGCCCGCACCCGCGCTCACCCTCCCGCGTTCGCACCGGGGCCGGGGCGCAGTCCAGCAATGCGCCCCGGCGCTCGGCTCACCGGCCGGTGGTGGCCCGGCTGTGCGCCTGCCGGATCGGGTCGTCACGGCGGGGTGCCCGGGCGGGCGCTACGCCCGGGTACGCGGGGTGGGAGACCACCACCGTGGCCACGGTGAGGATCTGGTCCACGTCCACGCGGTCGGCGGCCAACCGGGCGATGATGCCCAGTCGCCGCTCCTTGCTGTCGGGACGGATCAGGATCTCCTGCCGCCCGCGCAGGGCGACGAAGACCCGCCGCCGCGCGTCGTAGCGCAGCGGCACCCCGTCGCGGACGGCCCGGTAGGCGTCCACGTCGAGGTCGCGATGCCGCTCGGCGTCGATCAGCAGACCGTCGACGAGCCGCCCCGCCTGCTTCACCAGCAGGTACTGCACCGCCGGCGCGGCGGATCGGATCCGCAGGTCCACCCGTCGCCAGTGCTCCGCGACGGGTTTGCGCAGCAGTTCCCGATGCCGCTCGATCTCGGCTGCCAGCCGATCGTCGGCGCGGTCGTCGGACGTCGACGAGTAGAACTCGGCCATGTACATGCCTCTCCTCAGGTTGCGGATTACTCTGCGGTGCAACCGGATCGGCGTCCGACGAGATCAGTATGCCGGAGGGGTACGACAAGTTTCGGCTAGGAAGCCCGGGCGGGCGGGGTGCGCAGGGTCCCGGATCCTGTCCCGAGCGCGTCGGCGAGGCGCACGGCCAGGGCGAGGATCGTCAGGGTCGGGTTGACGTGGCCGTTGGTGGGGAACACGGAACTGCCTGCCACATAAAGATTGTCGACACCGTGCACGCGGCAGCCGGGATCGACGACGCCGTGCCGGGAATCCGCGGACATGCGGGTGGTCCCGGTGGGGTGCGCCCAGTCGGTGAGCCGCACCGGCGCCGTGCTGCCGGTCCGAGCCCAGTCGGACAGGACGGGAGTGGCGTACCCGAGGCGCGCGAATTCGCGCACCGCCAGCTCGGCCGCCCGGCGCACCGTGGCGTCCTCGAGCGCGCTGGTCCGCCAATCGATCCGGGCCACGGGCATTCCGAGCCGGTCATCGTGGTCGGCGAGGGTGATCCGGCTGTCGGGATCGGGCCGCTGCTCGACCATGCAGCGCAATTCCACGCCCGCGAGCCGATGCGGCAGACCGGCGCGCTGGATCCACCGCCGCCGGGCGCCCGCCAGCAGCAGGCCGGGGTTGCCCAGCACGACCCGCGCGTCGTGCCGGTCGGCCCGCCCGCGCAGCATCCGCTTCAGCGCGTCCCACGGGTCGTCGTCGGCGGGCATCTCCTGAATCCACAAGGCGCAGTGCAGCAGTCCCTCCGCGCGTTGGACGCGTTCCGACAGCGCCAGGCCGTGCAGAAAGGTGTGGGTGCCCCGCGGCGACCGCACGACGTACTTGCCGAAGCGGTCGCATACGGCGGCCGACGTGGTGGTGTCGAAGGCGCCCACCGCGCCGCAGCGGTGATCCATCAGATAGCGCCCGACGAGGTCGTTACGGTTGCCCACGCCGTGCGGCACGATGCGTCGCGACGCCAGCAGCCTCCTCGGCCCGGATCGGCCAACCGGACCCGGGAACCCAGGGGCGACAGGCGAAGTCGATCTCATCGAGATAGCCGCAGCGACCGCTCCAGGTATCGGAGCTGCCGCCCAGCACCCGGTTGCGGGCGTCGCGATGCGGTCGCGCCCGCGCCGCGCCGACGTTCTCGATGTCGTTGAGCCGGTCGATGTCCGGATCGCGGAGGCACCCACCGCTCTCCAAAACCAGTACCCGCCAAGGTGTTCCGGCCAGCTCCGCGGCTATGGTGAGCCCCGCCGGACCGGAGCCCACGATGCAGATATCGGTCTCGAGGTCGATGTCCGGGACCTCGCGCAGGGAGTCGATGCGCATGCCAGCGTCCTTCCGCCCGCATCCACCCCGACAAGGACGCTCCGCAACAGCGTAACCGCCGCGTCAGCACGCCGAGGCGAAGAAGGCGCGCACATAGCTCGCCGACTGGCGCACATACATCCACGCCCAGTACCGCACACCCGATTCCGCGGGACTGGCGACCATGGTCAGCTCGCCGTGGAAGCAGTTGCCGACGATGTAGCGGGCGCGCGAGACGTGCGGTGTGTTGGTCACGACGATGAGGTGATGCCAGCCGAAACGTTCTGCGCGCCGGGCGATCTCCTGCGCCTCACCCTGCGTCGTCCACGGGTCCGGCACGAAGCAGTCGACGTGGAAGGGATAACCGCCGTCGCAGTAGCGGTCCATGACGGAGTCGTCGGCGCCGGTCGACCGCGAGATCAGCAGTTCGGGCGCCAGGCCGCGCGCGGCCAGGTCGAGCCCGATGTCGAAGCGCTCGTAGGCAGTTCCGCCCAGCACGACGATGGCGTCGGCGGGGCGCAGCGGGTCGATCTGCGGATGGACGTACACCGGCACGCCCGCCACCGCGAGCGCCGCGATCGCGGCGGCGAGGACGACGAGCGTCACCACGGCTCGTCGGAGTGCGCGCACACGTCGACGATACCGATCTTCACCCGATCACTTCGCGCCCCAGCCCACCTGTGCCTCGGTCCGCATCCGCTCCACCATGTGCGGATAGTGCAGCTCGAAAGCCGTTCGCTCGGAACATATTCGAGGCAGTTCATCGACAACCCCAGTACGAACGATCCGATGGTGGAAATGGTGTTCAGCGTGGTGAATCCGTCCGTCGGCAGGTAATCGGCGTACCGGCGCGGCATGCCCTGCGCGCCCAGCCAGTGCTGCACCAGGAAGGTCAGGTGGAAACCGAAGAACGTGGACCAGAAATGCAGCCTGCCCAGCCGTTCGTCCAGGAAGCGCCCGGTCATCTTGGGGAACCAGAAATAGATGCCGCCGAAGGTGGCGAACACGATGGCTGGGAAACGGCCTGACGGCGGCGATCTCGGCGGCGCCGCGAGACGATGCTGTAGCCACAGATTCTCCTCGAGCCCAACCGGTTTCGAGTGTGGCACCGCGCGGAGATCAATTGGCCCGAATGGCGAGCCCGGTCGGTCGCCAAAAGTTCGCTAGGCAGCGATTCGGTGCCTGGCTGTGAGGGTTGCATCGCGGAGTACGGTGGAGTTCGATCACCGGGTGCCAAGGTAGCCGAGGATTCGCCGGTGCCCGGTGTCCTTGGCAGTGCGTCGCGGGCGCGGCGCCGACAGACGACGAGGTGTGGATATGACCGCAGCGTGGCCTGGTTCTCTCGGTTCGTTCGACGACATCTTCGATCGATTTTTCGGCTCGTCGGGGCTGACCGCCCAGCCTCCGGTGCAGCGCATCGACCTCGGGCGCCTGCTCAGCGACAACGCCAAGACCTTGGTCGCCGAGGCCCGCGACGCGGCGCGGGAGTGGGGCAATGCCGAGATCACACCCGAGCACCTGCTCTACGCGGCGACCGAGGTGGAGCCGTCGCGCAGCGTCATCGCCCAGCTGGATCTCGACCCGGACCGGGTCGGGGCGCAGATGCGGGGTGCGGCGGGCAGCGGCGCGGCCTCCGCCACGACGGCGGACGGGGGTATCGTGCTGAGTCCGGCCGCCAAGCTCGTGCTGCGCAACGCTCAGCGCAGCGCCGCCGAGGCCGGGTCCAGCTACATCGGTCCGGAGCACATCCTGCTCGGCCTCGCCGCCGGCGACAGCACCGCCGCGCAGGCGCTGTCGGGGGCGAAACTGCCGCAGGCCGAAGGTCAGCAGCCGTCCAGCGATACGCCGACCCTGGACGAGTACGGCCGCGATCTCACCGCCGAGGCCCGCGCGGGGAAGGTGGACCCGGTCGTGGGCCGCGCCGAGGAGATCGAACAGACCGTCGAGATCCTGTCGCGTCGGCGCAAGAACAATCCGGTGCTGATCGGCGATCCGGGTGTCGGCAAGACGGCGATCGTCGAAGGGCTGGCGCAGCGGATCGTCAACGGCGACGTCCCCTCGACCCTCGCCGACCGCCGGGTCATCGCGCTGGATGTGGGATCGCTGGTGGCGGGCAGCAAGTATCGCGGCGAGTTCGAGGAACGGCTGACCAAGATCCTCGACGAGGTGCGCGAACATTCCGGCGAGCTGATCCTGTTCATCGACGAGTTGCACACCATCGTCGGCGCCGGGTCCGGTGGCGAGGGCTCGATGGACGCCGGGAACCTGCTGAAACCGGCGCTGGCGCGCGGTGAGCTGCATGCCATCGGCGCGACCACGGTGGACGAGTACCGCCGGTACATCGAGAAGGACGCCGCCCTGGAGCGCCGCTTCCAGCCGGTGCTGGTGGCCGAGCCCTCCGTCTCCGACACGGTCGAGATCCTGCGCGGGCTGGCCGATGTCTACGAGGAGCACCACCAGGTCCGCTACGACGACGAGGCGCTGATCGCTGCGGCCGAACTCTCGGATCGCTACCTCACCGACCGCTTCATGCCCGACAAGGCCATCGATCTGGTCGATCAGGCCGGGGCCCGGGTCCGGTTGCGCACCCGCATGCCCGGACCGGACCGGCGCGAGGCGGAGGAGGAGCTGGCCCGGTTGAAGCGGGAGAAGGACGCCGCCGTCGCCGCCGAGGACTACGCGCGGGCCGACTCACTCAAGGATCAGATCGCCGCCGCGCGGGAACGGGTCGATCACCTCGGGAACGACGCGGACGATCTCCCGCACGTCACGGTCGACGACATCGCCGCGGTGGTGTCGAAGCAGACCGGCATCCCGGTGTCGGAGCTGACGGTGGAGGAGAAGCAGCGGCTGCTGCGCCTGGAGGATGTGCTGCACAAGCGGGTGGTCGGGCAGGAGGAGGCGATCACCGCGGTCGCCGAGGCGGTGCGCCGGGCCCGGGCCGGCATGCAGGACCCGAACCGGCCGATCGGCTCGTTCCTGTTTCTGGGGCCCACCGGCGTCGGCAAGACCGAGCTGGCGAAAGCGTTGGCGGAGGCGGTATTCGGCGACGAGGACCGGATGATCCGCTTCGACATGAGCGAGTTCCAGGAGAAGCACACGGTGTCGCGGCTGGTCGGCGCGCCGCCCGGATACGTCGGCTACGACGACGCCGCCCAGCTGACCGACAAGGTGCGGCGGCAACCGTATTCGGTGATCCTGTTCGACGAGGTGGAGAAGGCGCACCCCGACGTATTCAATGTGCTGCTGCAACTTCTCGACGACGGCCGCGTCACCGACGCCAAGGGCCGGACGGTGGATTTCAAGAACACCATCGTCATCATGACCAGCAATATCGGCTCGGACCTGATCCTGAACGCCCCTGCGGGAGACGTCGATTCACTCACCCCGAAGCTGATGGAGCGGCTGCGGCAGCACTTCCGGCCGGAATTCCTCAACCGGATCGACGAGACCATCGTCTTCCACCGGCTGAATCAGGAGCAATTGCGCCACATCGTCGATCTGGTGCTCGACGGCCCGCGTCGGCGCCTGCGCGCTCAGGACATCGAGCTGGACGTCTCGGACGCGGCCCGGGACTGGCTGGCGGACAACGGCTATCAGCCCGAATTCGGCGCTCGCCCGCTCCGGCGCACCGTCCAGAAGGAGCTGGAGAACCGCGTCTCCACCCTCGTCCTCGGCGGGGAGCTCGAACCCGGCGACACCGTCCGCGTCACCGCCGACGCCGCCGGTCTGCTGGTCTCCGCGGTCTCGAACGGCCGCGAAGAATCGCTCGCCGTCGGCGAAACCGCCCGAGTGGAATGAGAACGTGTTCTAGAGTGGGCGGCGGGCAATACTAGGAGGTGGCGCGTGGATCTGAACGCGCTGGAAGAGATTCGTGCGGTCAAATACCGCTATCTGCGGGCGCTGGACCTGAAGCGGTGGGACGAGTTCGGGGACACGCTCACCGAGGATGCGACCGGTGACTACGGGTCGCCGTCGGGCGGTCGGCCGCTGCAGTTCACCGGGCGCGCCGCCATCGTGGACTACATGCGCGGCACACTGGACCGCAACATCATCACCGTGCATGTGAGCAGCCATCCGGAGATCGTGGTGGACGGCGAAAATGCCACGGGCAGTTGGTGTATGGAGGACACGGTGATCGTGCCGGAGTTCGACGTGGCGATCCGGGGCGCGGCCTACTATCAAGACCGCTACCGGAAGACGGACGGGCAGTGGCGCATCGCGCATACCGGCTACGAACGGCTGTACGAGGCCACCATGTCGCTGTCCGCCCTACCCGGCTTCACCCTCACGGCCAACCACTGGGCGCCCGCCGCGTCCTGACCTCACGTGAATTTGCCTGGCCTGCAAGGACTTCGCGGCTCACCACGCCGTGTTGTTCGCCGTGTGCTGCCCGCGGCGGAGCGCGGTGGGGGTGGTGCGGAACCAGCGGCGGCAGGTGCGGGTGAAAGTGGACTGCTCGGCCAGTCCGATGAGGGAGGCGATCTGGCTCATCGGCAGGTCGGTCGTGGTGAGGTAGCGACGGGCCTCGGTGCGGCGGACATCGTCGAGGATGGTCGCGAACGACGTGCCCTCGGCGGTGAGGCGGCGCTGCAGGGTCCGCGGATGGGTGGTGAGAAGCCGTGCCACAGCGGTCAATTCGGGCGTCGTGGTGCCGAGCAGCTGGCGCACGGCCGCGCGCACCCTGGGTTCGTAGGCCGATCCCGCGCCGGTCGACAGCTCGGCGAGGAAGGCCATCGCCAACCGGCGCAGCGTCTCGTCGCTGCCTGCCACGGCCATCGAGGTGAGGCTGCTGGGCACCCGGAGCACGGCGGCCGGACGCTCGAATCGCGCCGGAGCGCCGAAGAACTCCTCGTACACACCGCGCGCCGCCATCGGCCGGTAGGGCAGTTCCACCGTGCGCAACCCGTACGGCCCGTCCGCCAGCCGCCACAGCGCCCGGTGCAGGAAACCCAGCCCGAGATCGGTGCCCTGCACGGGAATCGGCAGCCCCGGCCGCACGCCGTAGTGCAGCGCCGTGACGCCGCGGTCGCCGTACGGATCGGGTTCCAGGGTGAGACTCAGCGACCGGGCGTGCACGAAAAGATAGCGGGACGTGCACTCCAGCGCGTCGGCGAGGGTGGGGGAGCTGCGGATGGCCAGCGCGAGCGGGCCGAGCATGCCGAGGTCCTGCCGCCTCGCGATGCGCAATCCGAGATCCGGGCAGCGCAATTGCTCCGCCGCGATCTCCAGCACCAGCGCCATCGCCTCGTCGGCGACCAGCAGATCGTCAGCGTCGAGCGCGGCGATCGGCAGCCCGGCCGCGGCGGCGAACTCCTCGGCGTCGCCGCCCAGCTCGGCCACTGTGGCGCGGAAGCCGCGCAGGCCCGCGGACCGGATCACCGACATGTCGTCCAGAATCAAATAGTTGTCGTGTGAAGTCAAGAAGCACGCCGTTGCGCCGCGCACACTGGAACCATGACCGTGGCAGGTGAACATCTCGACGTCGTGATCGTGGGGGCGGGTCTCTCGGGGATCGGCGCGGCCTATCGACTGCAGTCCGAACACCCCGGTCGCAGCTATGCCATCCTCGAGGCGCGCGAGGCGCTGGGCGGTACCTGGGACCTGTTCCGGTACCCCGGCATTCGCTCCGATTCGGACATGTTCACCCTCGGCTACCCGTTCAAGCCGTGGCGCGACGCCAAGTCCATCGCCGACGGCCCGTCGATCCTGCGCTACATCGGGGAGACCGCCGACCAGTACGGCATCGGGCAGCACATCCGCTACGGCACCAAGGTGGTCGGGGCCGAATGGTCCAGCGACGACGCCCGGTGGACGGTCACCATGCAGCAGGGCACCGAGCGGCACACCCTGACGTGCGGCTTCCTCTACTGCTGCGCCGGTTACTACGACTACGACGAGGGCCACGCGCCGGAATTCCCCGGTGTGGAATCGTTCTCCGGTCAGGTGATCTACCCGCAGTTCTGGCCGGAGGATCTCGACTACGCCGGTAAGCGCGTGGTCGTGATCGGCAGCGGCGCGACGGCGGTGACCCTGGTCCCGGCGATGGCCGAGCAGGCCGAACTGGTCACCATGCTGCAGCGCTCGCCCTCCTGGATCTCCCCGGTCCCGGGTCGCGACAAATACGCCGACCGGATCCGCGATCTGCTGCCCCCGCAGCTCGCGCATCGGCTCATCCGCACCAAGAACATCCTGTTCAACGTGGGCTTCTACCAGTACTGCCGACGGCGGCCGGAGGCGGCGCGCAAGCTGCTGACGGACCTGTCCACCCGCATCCTGAAAGACGAGCGGCTGGTCGCCGAGCATTTCACGCCCTCGTACAACCCGTGGGACCAGCGGCTCTGCGCCGTCCCCGACGCCGACTTCTTCAAATCGATGAAGAAGGGCAAGGCCGAGGTGGTCACCGATCACATCGAAACCTTTGTGCCAGAAGGGATTCGGTTGCGCTCGGGCCGGGTGCTGCCGGCGGATGTGGTGGTGTCGGCCACCGGGCTGAAACTGCTGGCGTTCGGCGGTATCGCGCTGACCGTCGACGGTGTGCCCGTGGAGCTGTCCGACCAGTTCGTCTGGCAGGGCGCCATGCTCACGGGCGTGCCGAACTTCGCCGTGTGCATCGGCTACACCAACGCGTCCTGGACGCTGCGCGCCGACCTCACCTCGCGGCTGGTCTGTAAAGTGCTGGCGCACATGGACCGTCGCGGCTATCGGGCGGTCGTGCCCGAGCCGCAGGGCCACCTGGAGCAGCATCCGCTGCTCGATCTGGCGTCGGGCTACATCCAGCGTTCGATCGGCGATTTCCCGCGCCAGGGCGACCGGCACCCGTGGCGAGTGCGTCAGAACTACCTGATCGACTCGGCCACCACCATGCGAACCAACCTGGACAAGACGCTCCGGCCGGTGCGCCACGCACCGAAGTTGCAGCGCGTCCGAGGCTGATCAGACCACCCGCACGCCGGTCCGGCTCGGGCGCAGCACCTGTCCCTGCCCCGATCCCTCGACCGCCTCGACGTACGCCCGGGCCACGTCGCGGACCGGAGTGCCGTCGGCGCCGTCGCGACCCATCGACTCGAGGGTCTCGGCCACCCAGCCCGGGCTGACGGCGTTGACCCGCACTCCGCGCGTCATCTCGACGGCCGCCGCCCGCACGAACGACTCCAGCCCGGCATTGACCAGCGCGCCGAACGACATCCCGGTCTCCACCCGCTCGAAGACGCCCGAGGTCACGGTGATCGAGCCGCCGTCGCGCAGCCGGCGCAACGCGGTGCGGACCAGATGGACCTGGCCGAACAGCTTGCCCTGAATGCCACGGTAGAAGTCGTCGTCGGAATCCAGCGGCGTGAGTTTGCCACTGGCCGCGCAGCAGATCACCGCGTCGACGTCCGGCACCGTGGCGAACAGCTCATCGATCGAGGCGGGATCGTCCATGTCCACGCGGACCGCGCCGCCGCGTGCCGCGCGGACCACCTCGTGGCCGCCGCGTTCCAGTTCGGCGGCGACCTCCGATCCGATGGTCCCGGTCGCGCCGATGATGATGATTCGCATGGGCCTCGTAACCATGCGAGGCCGCGGCGATATTCCGGCGACCGCGAATGGCATGTCCGATTCCCGCCGGTATCGGCTCGGTGGCCGGGGCACATTGGATCGTGGAACACGACGGAAGGATTCTCATGACCGTGTACACGACGATCGACAGCCCGATCGGCGAGCTGCGGCTGGCGGGGGAGCCGTCGGCCGCGGGTGTGGTGCTCACCGCTCTGTCCATGGGCGGTGCCAAAGCCGTTGCGGTGCAGGATGACTGGATCGAGGATGCGACGGTGTTCGGCGCGGTCGCCGCCCAGCTGCACGACTACTTCGCGGGCGACCGCACCGAGTTCGACATCGAATTCGCCACTGCCGGCAGCGATTTCCAGCGCCGGGTGTGGCAGGCCCTGGAGCGCATACCGTACGGCGCCACCGTGACCTACGGCGAGATCGCGGCGAGCATCGGAGCGCCGCGCGCCGCGGTGCGCGCGGTGGGAACGGCCATCGGGGCGAACCCGCTGCTGATCCTCCGGCCGTGCCATCGCGTCATCGGCGCGGACGGGTCGCTCACCGGGTACGCCGGGGGAGTGGAACGCAAGCAGCGCCTGCTCGAGCTCGAGCGGGCCCGCCGGGCGGCGTGATGGCGGCCGGATTGTCGACGGCCCCCGCCGGACGTGTGGCAGAACAGGATTGGGCCGTTCTCGCCGGCGAACTCGACGAGCATGGCCACGCGCTGACCGGACCCCTGCTGACCCCGGGCGAATGTCGTTCGCTCGCAGCGCTGTACGGCGACGCCGAACGGTTCCGGAGCACGATCGTGATGGCGCGGCACCGGTTCGGCTCCGGCGAATACCGGTACTTCACCCACGATCTCCCGGATCTCGTGCGGGACCTGCGGGCGGCGTTCTACCCGAAATTGCTTCCCATAGCGCGGGATTGGGCGGCACGACTGGGACGGCCCGGCTCGTGGCCGCCCCGGCTCGACGATTGGATTGCCCAGTGTCATCAGGCCGGTCAGTCCAAGTCGGCGCAGATCCTGTTGCGCTACGGGCCGGGTGACTGGAACGCGCTGCATCGGGACCTGTTCGGAGACATGATATTTCCACTGCAGGTCGTCATCGGGCTGGATGCGCCCGGCGACGACTACACCGGCGGCGAATTCCTCATGGTCGAGCAGCGTCCCAGGGCCCAATCCCGCGGCGCGTCGGTCACGCTGCCGCAGGGCCACGGGCTGGTCTTCACGACCAGGGAACGCCCGGTGCGCAGCTCGCGCGGCTGGTCGGCCGCGCCCATGCGGCATGGTGTGAGCGTGGTCCGCTCCGGTCGGCGGCACACCCTCGGCCTGGTCTTCCACGACGCCTGATGTCTTACACCCTGCTCGGCGCGGACGGAAAGCCTTACCGCAGTACGACTCCCGGCACGCTCGGCGGTCACCGGCGACTGCGCGTCTACGGCCGTCTGGACTGCCCGGCCGCCCTGCGCGCACTGCCGCGGGGCCGCTACGCGCTGCACCGCGTCTTCTTCGCCGACGAGCGAACGGCCGTCGCCGCGGGCTACCGGCCGTGCGCGGTCTGCCTGCGGCACGAGTACCTCGAATGGAAGCGGGACCGCGAGGCTTGACGAACTATGCCGACGACTCCGCGACCTCGTGCCCGGCCGACTTCAGCGCCGCGATCGCTTCCTCCTGCCGCTCCTGCGGCACCAGCACCAGATCGGCGTGCCAGGTCGAGGCGACGAAGACCGGGATCGACGCGTCGGCGAGTGGACCCACCAGCGCGGCCAGTGCGCCGGAGTCGTGCGGTCCGCGCGCGGCCGCCCCGGCGTAGAAACCCACCCACACCTCGCCCCGCTCCCACGGCGGCGCCTCGCGGACCATGGTCAGCCCCTCCGGCGCGCGCACCAGCGCGATCCACTCGTCGTCCTCGGGGAAGGTCGCGGTGGGCAGACGCTCCACCGCGAAACGCGACGGGACGATGTGCAGTCGCTGCGCCTTGGTCATCCGGTCATGGTATTCGGCGCGTTCGGCTCAGCGCCCGGCGCGCGACGGGCGGCGGATCGGGGTCGGATGCGGCGCGAACCGGCGGTGCACGTACTGCAGGCCCGCCAGCAGCAGCGCGGCGACGGCCGCGGCCGGATAGTCCCCGGTGATCACGCCGACCACCGCGAGACCACCGAAAACCGGCAGCTCCAGCACCGCGCACCAGCCCAGCAGGCGCAGCCGGGTGGAATGCGAATCCAGCCAGGCCAGGCCGTCGTCGACGATGTCCTCGGCGGTGGTGAGTTCGACCAAGCCGTCGCCGACCTGAACGAACCGGTGTACCGCCTGGTCACGCGTGATCCTGCCCAGCCAGGCCTCGTCGATGAGCCGCTTGCCCTCTTCGGCGACTTCCGTGATGACCGCGTCCATGCTGCGGGTCCCTTTCGAGTCGGTCCCGCAGATTCTAAGCGGCGCGGCGGGCAATGGTTCCGCTGACGGGAAGGCGGGTGGTCGTCGGGGCACTCCCGGAACGGGGGATTATCTGGCAATACGGGCAAACCGGACGAGGCGGAAGACCTCGGTGATGTGTTCCTGGCCACAGCTGTCGTCGGCGGTGTATGCCCGTCGTGGCGCTGAGGGTGCAGACCTGGGATGATTTCGGTCGGGCCGGGCGTCGCCCGCTCTGTCCCAGGCGAAATACCGCTTGCGGAGGTGCTACCTCCGGTCTGTATAGTTGGCCTCAGCAACTAGTTGTAAGTGCTAAACAAATGTGTTGCGGGGAAAAGGAAAGCTGATCATGGTCGTTGCTGCCCGTGATCGCGGTGCTACGAAGGCCGAACTCGACGTCGCCGACCAACTCGGCGCCCAACTGGTCCGGCTCATGCGGGCGATCGGCAGAACCAAATCGCAGCTGGCCCCGCTCGGACCGGACGGGCTCGAGCGGCTGGCCTACGCTGTACTGTTCTGCCTGGTCCACGACGGCCCGCAGCGGACCGGCAAACTCGCCGAACTGCTGCACGCCGAGACCTCCACCATCAGCCGGCAGACCAGGAATCTGGTGTCGCACGGACTGGTGGAACGCCGCGCCGACCCCATCGACGGGCGAGCCTGCGTCCTGGCCCCCACCGCGGAGGGGGTGCGGGTGTTCGAGGAGAACCGCCGCATCCGCAACCACGTGCTGGCCGGACTACTGACCGACTGGTCCGAGGACGAGCGTACGACGCTGACCGACCTGGTCGAGCGGCTCGTCACCGGGATCGAGAAGACCACTGCCACAGCCGATTCGAATAGGGCTTGATTGATGACAACTTCGACCACCCGGGCACCGGCGGCGCAGCCGGTCCTGGACGCCGGTGCGCAACCGTCGCTGACGCACCGGCAGGTTCTGACGATTCTGTCCGGCTTGCTGCTGGGCATGTTCCTGGCCGCGCTCGACCAGAACATCGTCAGCGTGGCGATCGTGCGGATCGCCAACGACCTGCACGGTTTCGATCAGCAGGCGTGGGCGACGACGGCGTATCTGATCACGGCCACGATCAGCACCCCGCTGTACGGCAAGCTGGCCGACATCTACGGCCGAAAGCCGTTCTACCTCACCGCGATCGCGCTGTTCGTCATCGGCTCGGCGGCGTGCACGTTCGCGACCTCGATGTACATGCTGGCCGGATTCCGCGCGTTCCAGGGTCTCGGTGCGGGCGGCCTGATGTCGTTGGCGCTCACCATCATCGGCGATATCGTCCCGCCGCGGGAACGCGCCCGGTATCAGGGCTACTTCATGATGGTGTTCGGCACCTCGACGGTGCTGGGCCCCGTGCTGGGCGGACTGTTCTCCGACTACGACCACCTGTGGGGCCTGGACGGCTGGCGCTGGGTGTTCCTGGTGAACGTGCCGGTCGGCGCGCTCGCGCTGCTCGTGGTGGCGAAGGTGCTCAATGTGCCGCATCAGCGGCAGAAGCTGCGCGTCGACTGGTTCGGCGCGGTCGCGCTGGCCATCTGCGTGGTGCCGCTGCTGATCGTGGCCGAGCAGGGCCGCAGCTGGGGCTGGGACTCGAGCAAGGCGCTGCTCTGCTACGGCGTGGGCGCGGTCGGGCTGGTGCTGTTCCTGGTCATCGAGGCCGTGATGAAGGACTCCGCGCTGATCCCGCTGCGGCTGTTCAAGAACTCCACCTTCTCGGTGGCCATCGGCGGCGGGACCATCGTCGGCATCGCCATGTTCGGCTCCATCACGATGGTGCCGCTGTATCTCCAAGTGGTGCGCGGGTATTCGCCGACCGAGGCGGGTCTGCTGATGCTGCCGCTGGTGTTGGGCATCATGAGCGGTTCGGTGATCGCCGGTCAGGTCACCAAGCGTAGCGGCCGCTACAAGATCCTGCCCGTGCTCGGCACCTTCATCATCACGATCGGCGCGCTGCTCTACGCCCAGGTGAAATTCGACAGCCCGCTGTGGCAGCCGCTGATCTTCGGCGGCATCATCGGCCTCGGGCTGGGCTTCTGCATGCAGACCCTGATCATCGCGGCCCAGAACGCCGGACCGCGCCGGGACATGGGCGTCTCGACCGCGTCGGCGACCTTCTTCCGGCAGGTCGGCGGCACGCTCGGGGTGGCGGTGTTCCTGACGATCCTGTTCAACATGCTGCCGAACAAGATCCTCGATGCCTTCGGCGGACGGCTGCCCGCCGGATTCGATACCGACAAGCTCGACCAGTTGCAGGCCGACACCGCCGGTATCGCCGCGCTGCCCGACCAGGTGCGTGAGCCCATCCTGATCGGCTTCACCAACGCGATGCACGGCGTGTTCTTCCTCGGCGCGGCCGTGGCCCTGCTGGCATGCATCGTGCTCATGTTCATGAAGGAGATTCCGTTGCAGGACCCATCGACGGCCCAGCCGAAACCCGAAACGGACAATGCCACAACGGATCAGAGCGCGGCGGCCCCCCCCCCGCCCGGGGGGGGGGCCGCCCCCCCCGCGGCCGCACCCGCCCCCCCCCCAAACCCCCCGGGCCCCCGGCGGGCGCGCCCCCCGGCGGGGGCGCGCGCCGCGTCCACCCCCTGGCCGCCGGCGTCTACGACGACCAGGACGGAAAG
>NZ_JARWOP010000132.1 GCF_029868745.1 Nocardia wallacei
CCCACTCCAGCGAACTACCGTAACCCCACGGATCATCGACCGTGACCACCTCGCCGTACCGGTAACTCTTGAAGACGTTCCAGATGAACGGCAACGTCGAAGCGCCCAGGATGAAGGCGCCGATGGTCGAAATCGTGTTCAACAGAGTGAAATTGTCCGTCGGAAGGTAGTCGGCGTAGCGGCGCGGAAAACCCTCGGCGCCCACCCAGTGCTGCACCAGGAAGGTGGTGTGGAAGCCGACGAACGTGGTCCAGAAATGCCATTTGCCGAGCCGCTCGTCCATCATGCGGCCGGTCATCTTGGGGAACCAGAAGTAGATGCCGGCATAGGTGGCGAACGCGATCGTCCCGAAGAGGACGTAGTGGAAGTGCGCGACGACGAAATAGCTGTCCGAGACGTGGAAGTCCAGCGGCGGGCTGGCCAGGATGACACCCGACAAGCCGCCGAACAGGAACGTGACGATGAAGCCGACGGAGAACAGCATCGGCGACTCGAAGGTCAACTGCCCCTTCCACATCGTGCCGATCCAGTTGAAGAACTTCACCCCGGTCGGGACCGCGATCAGGAATGTCATGAACGAGAAGAACGGCAGCAGCACCGCACCGGTGGCGAACATGTGGTGCGCCCACACGGCGATCGACAGGGCCGCGATCGCGAAGGTGGCATAGACGAGGGCGGTGTATCCGAAGATCGGCTTGCGGCTGAATACGGGGAAGATCTCGGTCACGATGCCGAAGAACGGCAGCGCGATGATGTACACCTCGGGATGACCGAAGTACCAGAACAGGTGCTGATACAGGATCGGCCCGCCGCTCGCCGCGTCGTAGATGTGGCCGCCCAGGTGCCGGTCGTAGGCCAGCGCCATCAGCGCCGCGGTGAGAATCGGGAAGGCCAGCAGGATCAGAATGCTGGTGACGACGATGTTCCAGGTGAAGATCGGCATCCGGAACAGCGTCATACCCGGGCAGCGCAGGCACACCACCGTCGTGATCATGTTGACGCCGCCGAGAATGGTCCCGAGGCCCGAGACCGCCAGTCCGAGAATCCACAGGTCCGCGCCGACGCCCGGGGCGTGCACGATATCCGACAGCGGCGTGTAGGCGGTCCAGCCGAAATCGGCGGCGCCGCCCGGGGTGACGAAGCCGGCCGTCGCCATCGTCGCACCGAACAGATACAGCCAATAGCTGAAGGCGTTCAGACGCGGGAACGCCACATCGGGTGCGCCGATCTGCAAGGGCAGCACGATATTCGCGAACGCGAACACGATCGCGGTGGCATAGAACAGCAGCATGATCGTGCCGTGCATGGTGAACAGCTGATTGAACTGTTCCGGCGAAAGGAATTGCAGGCCCGGACGTGCCAGCTCGCCGCGCATCAGCAGCGCCATCACGCCGCCGATGAGGAAGAACGTCATGGCCGTGGTCAGATACATCTGGCCCAGCATCTTCGGGTCCGTCGTGGTGATCGCCTTGTACAGGAACGACCCTTTCGGGCCGCCTCGCGCCGGATAGGGCCGCGCGGCCTCGAGCTGGTCCTCCGGTTTCGGAGATACAGCAGTCAACACATCCTCCTAGGTCGTTCCCGCAACTCGTCCGCGCTGACGGAACCGGCATATGAAACCCATGAATGACGCGCACACCGAACGCAAGCAGCATACTTGCAGCTATTCGGGGGTGTGCGGGGAACACTCCGGTCGGGGGCGCTCCCGGTGAGGATGCCGGGACGTAATTCGTCGACCAGGTTTCGTACACGGCGGCAGGCCCCGCGTCAGGTGGTCGCGGGGCCTGCGGGTGGGATTCGCCGTCAGGAAATGGGCTGGGTCAGGTCGTACACCGTGGTGCCGCCGACCGTAATGGCGGTGAAGTGTTCCTGCACCCACGCGGTGATCTCCGCCGCCGACCCGGAACCACCGCCCGGACCGCCCATGCCGCCGCCCGCGATGAAATAGCGCACCTCGCCGTTCGCGACATACTGCTGGAACTGCGCCAACGTAGGGGCGTTGTCGCTCCCGGTGAAGCCGCCGATCCCCATAATCGATGTGCCGGTGGACAATTCGAGCCCGCCCGCCGACTGGGCACCGACTGTCGCTGCGGCCCAGCGGTTGCTGGCGTTCTTCAGCAGTTGCTGTAGTTCAGTATTGGTGCTCGCGGAGTTGCCCGGTGTGCCGGAAGGGGCAGTGCCATCACCCGCGCCACCGTCGCCGCTGCCCGAGGCGTTGGCATTCGAAGCGCTACCCGTACCCGTCCTCGTGCTGCTACCCGAAGGCTGCCCTGCGATGCCGTCGCCCGCACCCGCGTCGGAGCCCCTTCCGTCACCGCCCGCGGTCCCGTCGGGGCGCGCATTGCCGCCTGTCCCACCGGGACCGCCCATGCCGTCGCCCATTCCGTGGCCGGTCTGCGGCCCGGAGGTCGGAATGGAACCGCTGTGCGCGGTGGCAACGGTGTCGATGGTGTACGCCGCGGTACCACCCAGCCCGAACAGCAGGCCCGCCGCCGCCACGACCACCGTCAGGTGGCCGAGCCGGTGCGCACCGACCAGCAGGATCAGCGCGACCACGATCGAGCCGATCAGCACGCTCCACCGCAGCACGGGGAACCAATCCGGAGTCCGGTTCAGCAGCACGAAGTTCCAGACACCGGTCGCCGCGAGCATGCTCGCCAACACCGCGCGCACCCCGAAACGCCCTCGGCCACGCCACAATTCGGCGACGGCGATGCCGACCAGCGCCGCGATCGCGGGCGCCAGCGCGACGGTGTAGTACGGATGAATCGTGCCCTGCATGAAACTGAACACCACACCGGTGACGAAAAGCCAACTGCCCCAAAGGATCAGCGCCGCACGGGTCCGATCCGTGCGTGGCGCCCGCCGCGTCAGCCACAACCCCGCGGCGAGCCCGATCAGCGCGGCGGGCAGCAGCCAGGAGATCTCCGTGCCCATCGAATCGCCGAACAGCCGCGTAATCCCGGTACTCCCGCCGAAGCCGGTGTTGCCACCGCCCCCGCCGCCGCCACCGTCGTTGCCCTCCCCACCGAGCACCCGGCCGAGCCCGTTGTAGCCCAGCGCCAGCTCCAGCAGGCTGTTGTCGGTGGAACCGCCGATATACGGCCGCGAGCCGCTCGGCCACCACTCGACCAGCAGGATGTACCAGCCGGACGACACCACCACCGCGAGCAGAGCGCCGACGAGCTTGCCGATCCGCTTCCAGAACCCGATCGGCGCGGCGAGGAGGAACACCAGGGCGAACGCGGGCAGCACGAGGAACGCCTGCATCATCTTGGTCAGGAAGCCGAATCCGATCGCCGCCCCCGCGAGCGCCAGCCAGCGCCCACTACCGCGCTCGGTCGCGCGCACGGTGCAATACGCGGCGGCAACCAGCAGGAACACCAGCAGCGCATCCGGGTTGTTGAATCGGAACATCAGCGCGGCCACCGGCGTGAGCGCCAGCACGCTACCCGCCAGCAATCCAGCACCCGGCCCACTCCAGCGCCGCACCGCGGCATACACCAGGCCGACCGACGCCACCCCCAACAACGCCTGCGGCAACAGCATCGAGAACGAACTGAAGCCCAACAGCCGCCCCGACAGGCCCATCAACCACAGCGAAGCGGGCGGCTTGTCGACGGTGATGGCATTACCCGCGTCCAGCGAACCGAACAGCAGCGCTTTCCAACTCTGCGTGCCCGCTTGCGCGGCAGCGGCGTAATACTCATTGGCCCAACCATTTTCACTCAACGCCCACAGATAGGCGACAGCCGTCGCGGCCAGCAGCACCAGCAGCGCGGGCAAAGCCCAGCGCGGCCGGCCGGGCGGCCCGGCCCCCCGCCGATGCCGATGCCGCCTTCCGTCCGGTGGGCTCGGGGGCCGCGGTGTCTCCCGCCGCGCGGGCGCCTCGATCGTGGTCATATCCGGTCCTCTCGTGTCTCGACCCCATCGTCGAGCCACCAACTGAGTCCGCCGTCTACCCCCGCTGTGGTGTTGCTGTGACCCCCCTGCGCCCACCCCATCCCCCACCACCAGCGGATTAGCCCTCCCCCACCCCCATCCGCTATCGTTTTACCCGTCGCCACAGGGCACAATGCGGATGTAGCGCAGCTGGTAGCGCATCACCTTGCCAAGGTGAGGGTCGCGGGTTCGAATCCCGTCATCCGCTCCACGAACCAACAGATAGCATGTCGATATGCCCATCCCGGATGTCGATCGTCCCGACCTTCCTGAGTACATGACATGGGACGAGCTCGAACGCCTACCGGAGGAAATCGCCGGCCAGATCGAGCTGTGGGAAGGCAGGGTTGTGTGGGTTCGGCGCGGACCCGCTGAGCACCAAGATTACAGCGTCGAGTTCCGAAATGCATTGCGCCGCTGTGCCCGCGAGGACATGTCGCACAACCTCGAGCATTGCTGGCGAGTGACCACGGAAACCAACATCTTCTTCGGCAAGGCCGGCAAGTCGGACTTCGTAACACCCGACTTCCTCGTATACCGATGCCTGGAGGAGGAGTACCAGGACATTCGCGCCGATGAAGTCTTCGTCGTCGGAGAGGTGCTGTCACCGTCGAATACCGAACGTGACATCGAGGCGAAGAAGGCCCGCTACGCCGACGCAGGCATCCCGTGGTACTGGGAAGTCCTGCTCGGCCGCGGACCACGCCGCATCACAACCGTCCGCGCGTACGCACTGGAGACCGGCCACGGCCGCCTCCCCGCAGGAGTGTCACCGCTACACAAGGCGAATTACGTCATCACAGGCGAATGGGCCTCCGCCCAATCGGACGGCATAACCTTCGATTTCCCCTTCCCCATCCGGATCCCCTGGTCCGAGCTGGAGTTCTGAGTCTGAAATCGGCCCTACGCCAACAGATCCAGCACACTCACTTCATCGTGCGCACCCTTTCACCCGCGTACTCCGCGTACGGCACAGCCGATGCCCACAAGCGTTCCTGCACACCACGGCAGTAGCCGACGATCCCGGGATCTGCCGTGATCGCGACTCCCGCCGATCTCCATCGTTCACCGACCAGATTGAATACGACACGCTCGTTGTCCAGCAGCCACCAGTCATCTGGCGGAACTTCACCCGCGAGATGGCGCGGAAGGTAGCGAATGTCCTCGCCCGCCGCGATATTCCGTGCCGCAACCACGAGACCCCAGCGCTGGTAGTCCGTGTGTGGTTCCGTCACCACGCGGACACGGCGCATCACCACGCCCCGATCAGTAACAGCCGACACCAGCCGCTCCCATTCTACGATCACCGTCTCATCGGCGGAGACAGACCGGGCTGCGCGAGGATCTCGGGCTTTGCAACGGGCCGACTCGAGATGTGAGCTGCATGGCTTGCTCCTGGTATCCGATTGTGCGCCTGCGCTCTCCGGCTGCGATAGTCGGTGACCTGAGCACGTAGGCTTCTCGGGGTGGGACCGACGCTTGTCCTGTGGGACGTGGACAACACGATGATCGCCAACGGCGGGGTGTCGAAGGATGCTTATGCCGATGCGTTCGAATTGCTGACCGGAACGCGTGCCGAACATCGGCCGCGCACCGGCGGGAGTACCGATGCGCTGATCATGCGTGATCTTGCGGATCGCCACGAGGTTTCGCTTCCCGACGAGTCAGGCGTGATATTCAACGCCTTGGAGCGATCGTTGCTGGCCCGTAAGGCCGATCTTGCTGTCCGAGGCCACGCGCTCTCCGGCATTCGGGAAGCTCTGGACGCGCTCGGGCAGACACACCGCACTGTCCAGTCGGTGCTGACTGGCAACATTCGTCCCAATGCCTTCACGAAACTCGACACCTTCGGCTTGGCCGGGCCGCCTCTGGAATGGGACATCGGCGCCTTCGGTTCGGACGATAACGTCCGCGCAAACCTCGTTAGGATCGCGCAACAGCGCGCGGCCGAGAAGTACGAGGAGTCGTTCCATCGCGACAACACTGTCCTAATCGGTGATACGCCGAACGACGTACGAGCCGGGCTGGACGGCGGAGCGAAGGTCGTGGCCGTCGCCACGGGCAGTGACCGTGCAGACATACTAGCCGCGGCTGGAGCTGATGTAGTCCTCCCCGATCTCACAGATACACCCGCATTCCTGACGGCGATCAAACAGATTCTCGAGGCTTGAGGTTCGCAGCCGAAAACATTCCCCAGAAATTTGAATTCTCTATCGGCGAAGCCGTTTCCCACACGCGTTCGAAGCTCCGGATATACATGTCGAAGAAATCACCGCCACGGACACGCCGCAGGTGCAAGACTGGCGCCATGTAGCCGTAAGTGCCGTACACATGCTGATTTACCAACATCTGATCGTCGTACCGGAAGATGGAATTATAGAGACACGTGCGGTGCAGCGAAAATTCGACTCCGGGTACGCCGACCAGAGGACTGTAATAGGTGAGCGCCATGCGAATACGTGCAGGTATCGCCTCGTACAGCCGCTCCTCCGATCCCCGTAGCTCCATCTCAGGTGAATCGGGATCTCCCAGAAGAATGCGTACCCGAACCCCCTTCTGGGCCTTCTGGCGAATCAGCTCGATCGATTCCGGATTCTGCTCCGGGAGGAACAGGCTGGCGTTGGCGAACAGCCAAAGTTCGGATTGGGTACCGGACAGCAGATCGAGCCACAATCGACGCGGCGTGTCGGCTCTGTGCGGATAGATGTCAGCAATCTCCAACTGTGCCGCCTGTTTCGTCGGCAGATCCAGCTCCGGCCAAAGGAAGCCAACGGCTACTCCGAGTAGCTCAGCAGCAGTATGGGCTGCTGTTCGTGGGGGCACAACCCCTTTGACCATCCAACGATAGACACTCTTCGGGTCGATGCCGACGTGCTGAGCCAATGCCTCGGTGGTGAGGCCGGCATCCGCGATAGCGGCGCGCAATCGTTCGTTCGGAGCCGACTTCAAGGACATTACCGTTCCCCCAGGACGTTCCGGATGTTTGAGGGCAACACTAACGTCCCACAACGTCCCGGGTATGCGGTTCCGAAGATATCCCCCGCCGGCGAACCATCGCAGGGACAACGTCACTCGCTCGAGACCGTGTCCTGATTCAGGACATTTCGTACCGCACGAGTGCCACCCCCACCAGAGGCGGAGCCCATGACCCCGGAACACACAGGACGAAAGATTGCAATCCTCTGTCGCCACGTAGATTTCGCTGCGACCGGAACCCGCGACGACCAAGAGATGTCCGAACTTGCGAAGCGGTGCGGCTACGCAATCATCGACAACGTCATCATTGATCCGCGCCGCGAAGGCCCGTGGGTCACAGTCCTGAACGCTATTGGCCGAGCCATCACGAATGCAGAATGCGACCGGATCGCCGTCGCCGTTTTCGTGCCGGACGTCTTCCATGTGGACGGCATCGACTACTACATCAAGAAGCGCGCCGTGCTGATCAACGTCGCGGGCGAGAAGGCGCTCGAGCGAACTGGCCTACAAGCGGTCCTTGGGGCTGTCGCCAAGATCGGCGCAGCATGAACGGCCCAGGCGAAGGCGCAGTCATGACCGCTGACTCCCGACGAGCCATAGGTCTCGTCTGCCAACCACTCGCTGAGAGCATCACCGCGGCACCAAAGAGTCTGCGGCACCTAGCCGAAAAGCATGACCTTGAAGTTGTCGAGGTAGTCACCTACTGGCCGAAACAGGAGCGCTGGATACTTTCGCTGCTCGAGACGATCAACCGGCACAGGACGGTCACGGTCGTCGTATCTGGGCTGAACCACGTCGGAGACGGCCGTGCCGCGATTGTCGGTGCCGCCGATCTAATCAGCCCGACCGTCACGCATCAGTACATCGGATACTCCATACCGGAGGTGCGACCGTGAGCGAACTGCTGCCGAGGAGCGACACATGCGACACGGGTTGGCGCTCTTTGCTTTTACCGTTCGATGGCGGTGTGCTCGAGTTGGCCGTCAGGGAGGGCGAAGAGAACGACCCCGATGAGGTCACGGGTGTCTATTTGGAGCTGATGGACTACGGTCCATCCGAGCGCGGATTCGACGAACCGCCGCCTTACATCAGCGAGCTGGCATGACCTCACTCGGATTGATACTCGCGGGTGGGGTGCCGATGGGAGTGCTGCTGATCTGGGCTTTGTGTTGGCCTATGGGCGACTCTGAACGTAACGAAGTAGTAGCGAACGAGGACGGCGACGAACAGTCGCGGCACCAGAGTCCCAGGTGCTGAATTCAGCTCTGGGCCAACAGGTCCCGGCCTACGTTGGCGGCGGTCTCCTGGAGTAGGGGGATGATGGTGTTCATGTCCAATCCCGAGACTCGGGCTTGGGGGCCGGAGATGGAGATGGCGGCTCGGGTGGGGGCGTGGGGGATGGCTGCGGCGAAGCAGCGGACGCCTACTTCTTGTTCGCCGTCGTCGTGGGCGTAGCCCTGGATGCGGATGCGGTCTATTTCGGTGCGCAGGACTGCGGGGTCGGTGAGGGTGTGGGGGGTGCGGGGGCTCATCGAGAGGCGGGAGAGGACGCGGTCGGTTTCCTCGGGGGCGAGCGTGGCCAGCACCGCCTTGCCGACGGCGGTGCAGTGCAGGTCGACGCGCTGACCCACTTCGGTGAACATCCGCATGGCGTGCGGGGAGGGCACCTGGGCGACATAGACCACCTGGTCGCCGTCGAGCACCGCCATATTGGAGGTCTCCCCGGTCAGATCCCGCAGCCGCGTCAGGTGCGGGCGGGCCGAGGCGCCGAGCACCCGGCTCGCCGTCTCGCCGAGCCGAATCAGCCTGGGCCCCAACGAGTACCGACGCGACGGCTGCTGGCGGATGTAGCCGCCCGCGATCAGGGTGCGCAGCAGCCGGTGAATGGTCGGCTGCGGCAGGCCGGACGCCTCGGCGAGCTGCGACAGCGTCGCCTCACCACCCGCGTCGGTCACCAGTTCCAGCAGTTCGAAGGCGCGATCGACGGACTGCACCCCGCCGGTCCGCGGACGGGCTTCGGTCACGGCGATCCTTCCTTCGTCGGTGGGCATCCCCACCATTCTCGCAGCCGGGTTCCACTTTGCGGAAGTTCGCATTGCGGAATCTGAACTCTAGAATACGAAAGAATCTGCCAGCGATCCGGGTCAGGACTCGCGACAACCTAGCAAAAGCCGGGAATCCCGTGCCACGCCGCGCCCGGCTCCGTGGCGTCGTCCCGCTCGACCGTGGCTTCGATCAGACCGTACGGGCGATCCGCCGCGATGAACACCTCACCCGGGTTGTCGACGCCGAAAGGCCCCAGGTCGTAAAGGAAGTGGTGCTTGTTGGGCGCGGAGAAGCGGATCTCCGCCACCTCCCGATGCTGCTCCAGCACCGCGCGCCCCATGCTGTAGAGGGTCTGCTGCAAGGCGTAGGAATGCACAGCGGCGAACTGCCGCAACAGGATCGAGCGGATGGACTCGTAAGACTTGTCCCAGTCGACGTCTGTATGGTCGTAGCGCCAGCGCGCGACCAGCGACGTCGCCATGATCCGGTCGTCGGTCTCCGCGAGCGTCGTGTACTTGTCCTTGAAGAAGCCGTGGAACTCCGACCCGGTCGACTTGAGCACCACCAGATCCTTGATGCCGGACACGACGAACGCGCGCCGATCCGGCCCCACGCCGTCGACGTTGATCACCGTGGTCCGCACCCCGCCCCCACTGCGCACGAAGGAGTGATCGTGGCCGAGTCCGTCGACAGGGATTCTGTCCCAGGCGTATTCGTCGATCTCGACGCGCGCGCCGTCCGCACCCGGACAGCGGGCGATGAAGTGATCGGCGAGGGTGAGGCCGAAGTCCTCGATCGCCGCGACGCCCCGCTCCTTCGCGAAGGCGAACACGGTGTTCTTCTGGGTGTCGGTGGGCAGAATGTCACGCTGGTCCCCGGTGATGTGAGCGTCGGCGAACCGCCCGCGCAGCGACGTCGAGACATTGAGATCGCGGATGGAGTGCCGCGCGGTGTCACGATGCACGCGCACGAGGCGGTTCTCGGCCTTGCCGTACTGGTTGGGCCCGAGCTGGATAGCCATGAGAGTTCAGCTCCCTCGATAGGTGGATATGGCGAACGGGGACAGCAGCAACGGCACGTGGTGGTGCTGCGCGGGGTCGGCGACGGTGAAGGTCACGACCACCTCGGGGAAGAAGTGCTCCCGATCGCCGAAATAGCCTGCGGTATCGAAGATCAGGCGATAGTCGCCCGCCTCGACCGCTGCGGGGCCGATGGCGGAAACCCGGCCGTCGTCGTCGGTCCGCGCGGCACCCAGCTCTTGCCAGCCGTCGCCGACGCGAGTCTCCAAGCGCACCTGGACATTTCGCGCCGGGTGTCCGGCGGCGGTATCGAGAACGTGCGTGGTGACGGCACTGCGACTCATGGGGTAACCATCCCTTCCAGGCGCTTTCGCGCGATCGCGGCGAGTTCTCTTCGGGTGACCGGTATTTCGTCGGCCGGGTCGTTGCCCAGCCGTTCGGTGAGGTCGGCGAGCAGTTCACGCCCGCCGCGCCCCGCCGCGCACGCGAGATAGATATGACCGAACTTGGCCTCATAGGCGAGATTGCCGACGCGCAGGCGTTCGGCCAGATCGGCGTCGGTGGCATCGACACCCGACTGCTCGCGCGCGGCCCGGGAGCCGGGTGCGGTGGTCGCTCCGATCCGTGGATGGTCGGCCAGTGCCTGCCGCACCTGGGACTCGGTGAGCGCGAGCGTCGTGCGCTCGGCCAGTTCGACGAGGGCGTCGCGGTCTGCGTACGGACGGGCCGCGCCGACCGTATCGACCCATTCCGCCACGCTCACAATGCCTTTCAGGATGTCGTGCCAGGTTGCCGCCGGTAGCTCGTTGATACGGGAGATCGGGAGCGGTTCCGTCACCGGATACACCTCCGCCCGGGTGGTCCGGGTGTCGTGTTGATTCTGTATTACGGAACTTTAGTTCCATCTCACCGTATCTAAGTCGGACCGAGGTGCACTGTCAACGCCCTGGCGATCGAACGCTCGAACTTCAGCCAAAGTGTTGACCGCCACACTCACGGAGCATTACCGTCGTTATACGGAAGCAGTATTCCACATAACGGAATTTATCCGAGCCGTGGATCCGCCACCCACCCAGTCCGTGGGAGACGACCGAGAAGAGACCCCATGACCCGACCACTCCCCTACGCGGTGAACCTGTCCATCCTGTTCACCGAACTCCCGCTCCTCGACCGCCCCGCCGCCGCCCGAGCCACCGGATTCGACGCGGTGGAGTTCTGGTGGCCGTTCAGCACCGCCACCCCCGGCGACACCGAAATCGAGGATTTCGTCCGGGCCGTCGAGCAGGCCGGGGTGCGGCTGATCGGCCTCAATCTCTACGCGGGCGACATGCCCGGCGGCGACCGCGGCCTGGTGTCGTGGCCCGGCCGCGAACGAGAGTTCGCCGACAGCGTCACCGTCGCCGCGCGGATCGGCCGACGCCTGGGCTGCCGGGCGTTCAACGCGTTGTACGGCAACAGGATCGACGGCATCGATCCCGCCGAGCAGGACGCGCTGGCGGTGCGCAATCTCGCGCTGGCGGCCGATGCCCTCGCCGACATCGACGCCACCGTGCTACTCGAACCGGTCAGCGGAATCGCGGCCTACCCGCTGAAATCGGCGGCGGACGTGGTCGGCGTGCTCGACCGGGTCCGCGCCACGCACGGGTCGGCGAACCTCGGCCTGCTCGCCGACCTCTACCACCTCGCCACCAACGGCGACGACCTGGACAAGATGATCGAACGCTACGGCGACCGCATCGCCCACGTACAGATCGCCGACGCCCCCGGCCGTCACCAGCCCGGCACCGGCGACCTCGACCTCTTCGGCTACGTCGACAAGATCGGCGCGGCCGGCTACCGCGGCCACATCGCCGCCGAATACGTCCCCACCGGCGCCAGCGCCGACAGCCTGGCCTGGCTGCCCACGACAAGGAGCAACGCATGAGCAGGATCGGATTCATCGGCCTCGGCATCATGGGCTCGCCGATGGCGGGCCACCTGGTGCGGGCCGGGCACGAGGTCACCGGCTACACCCTGAACAGCGACGCGCTGGACAAATTGGAGGCCGAAGGCGGCCGGCGGGCGGACAGCGTCGCCGCGGCGGTGCGTGACGCCGAGATAGTCGTCACCATGCTCCCCAACCATCCCCAGGTGGAGGACGTGGTGCTCGGCGCGGACGGCGTCTTCGCCCACGCGCCGAAAGGTGCTCTGTTGATCGACTTCTCGACCATCAGGCCGGAAAGTTCGATCGCGATCGCGGAAGCCGGTGCACAGCAAGGGTTCCGGGTGCTGGACGCACCTGTTTCCGGCGGTCAGGCCGGTGCAGAACAAGGCGTGCTGTCCATCATGGTCGGCGGCACGGAGGCAGACTTCGATTCCGCCACAAGTGTTTTCGAGAGCGTGGGTAAGACGTTCATCCACGTCGGCGACCACGGCGCCGGACAGATCGTGAAAGCGGCCAACCAGCTCGTCGTGGGCGGCACCTACGCCCTGGTAGCCGAGGCCATCGTGCTCATGGAGGCGCTGGGCGTGGATCCGGGCAAAGGTCTCGAGGTGCTGGCGGGCGGCTTGGCGGGCAGCCGGATCCTCGAACTCAAGCGCACCGCCATGGTGGCCCGCGAATTCGCGCCCGGATTCCGAATCGACCTGCACCACAAGGACATGGGCATCGTCGCCGACGCCGCGCGGCAGGCGGACATCGCCCTGCCGACCGGCGCGGTGGTGGCATCGCTCGTCGCGGCGGGCCGCGCGCAGGGTTACGGCGCACTCGACCATTCGGCGCTGCTGAAGGTCATCGAGAACCTCAACGGCCGCGGCGCGAACTAGCGCAGTACCTTTCAGAAGGGAAACAACAATGGCAAGAGTCCCGGTCATGCAGGCCGTGCTGGACGTGCTGCTGTCCGAAGGCGTCGATGTGACCTTCGGCTGCCCCGGCGCGGCCATCCTGCCGCTCTACGACGCCATGCGCCGCACCGATATGCGGCACCTCATCGTCCGGCACGAGGAGGGCGCCACCCACATGGCCGACGGCTGGGCGCGCACCACCGGCAACGTCGGCGTCGCCATCGGCACCTCCGGCCCGGCCGGCACCAATATGATCACCGGCCTCTACACCGCGCACGCGGATTCCGTTCCGATACTGTGCATTACGGGCCAGGCCGAGTCGAATAAATTGCACCAGGAAGCCTTTCAGGCCGTCGACATCGTCGCCATCGCCGAGCCCGTGACGAAGTGGGCCGTGCAGATCAAGGAGGCGGCGCAGGCGCCGTGGATCTTCCGCGAGGCGTTCCGGATCGCGCGCTCGGGCCGCCCGGGGCCGGTGCTCATCGACCTGCCGCTGGACGTGCAGAAGCAGGAGATCGAATGGGACCCGAGTATCGACGCGCCGCTGCCGGTGACGCGAGTGCTGCCGCATCCGCCACGGGTCGCGCGGGCCCTGGACCTGTTGCTCGAGTCGGAACGCCCGCTGATACTGGCCGGTGGCGGCGTGATTCTGGGCGAGGCGCACGCGGAGCTGGCCGAGCTGGCGGAACTCCTGGGCGTCCCGGTGCAGGTGACGCTGATGGGCAAGGGCTCCTTCCGCGAGGACCACGCGTTGTTCGCGGGCATCACCGGCGTGCAGACCAGCCAGCGGTGGGCCAATGCCGCGTTCCTGGAGTCGGATCTGGTGCTCGCGCTGGGCGCCCGCTTCGGCGACCGCCACACCGGCAAGCTCGACGTCTACCGCGGGAATCGCACATTCATCCACGTCGATATCGAACCCACGCAATTGGGCAAGGTGTTCGGGCCCGATCTCGGGGTGGTGTCGGATGTGCGTCCGTTCCTCACCGCTCTGCTGAGCGAGGCACGTAAACGCGAGCGGCGTAAGGACTTCGGCCGCTGGACCGGACGGGTTGCCGAGCTGCGCGGGTCGCTGACACGGCGCGACGATTTCGACGTGACACCGATCAAACCGCCGCGCGTGTTCAAGGAGATCAACGAAACCTTCGGGCAGGACACCTATTTCGTCACCGCGATCGGGCTGTACCAGATCTGGTCGGGGCAATTCCAGAAGGCTTACCTGCCGCGGCACTATCAGGTGTGTGGCCAGGCGGGGCCGTTGGGCTGGGAGATTCCGGCGGCGATCGGCGTGAAGTCGGCCCGACACGACGCGGAAGTCGTTGCGGTGGTGGGCGATTACGGGTTCCAGTTCCTGGTCGAGGAATTGGCGGTGGCCGCTCAGTACGACCTGCCCTTCGTCATCGTGATGATCAACAACGAGTACCTCGGGCTGATCCGCCAGGCCTCGCTGCCGTACGAGATGAACTACCAGGTGGACATCCACTACGACGAGTTCGGTACCGACAACGTCAAGATCATGGAGGCCTACGGGTGCTCGGGGCGGCGGGTGTACGAACCGGGCGACATCGCCGACGCGCTCACGTGGGCGCGCAAGCAGGCCGAGTCGACCTCGCGGCCGGTGCTGGTGGAGATCATGGTCGAGCGCGAGGCGAACACCGCCCACGGCCCCGCCATCGATGCCGTCCGGGAGTTCGAACCGGCATGAAACGTCCGCGAATCGCGGTGGCGCCGGACAAGTTCAAGGGCTCGCTCACCGCCGCGGAGGTCGCCGGCGCCGTGGCCGAGGGCATCCGGCGGGTGCGCCCCGACGCCGATATCCGCCTGGTCCCGGTGGCCGACGGCGGGGAGGGGACGGTGGACGCGGCGGTGAGCGCCGGATTCGACCGGGTGACAGTCGAAGTCGCGGGACCGACGGGCGAGACGGTGCGGGCGTCGTACGCGCACAACGGTTCCGTGGCCGTCGTGGAGGCGGCCGCGGCGTGCGGGCTCGCGCTGCTGCCGGGCGGAGCACCTGCCCCGCTCACCGCGACCAGTCTCGGTGTCGGTGAACTGATCCGGGCCGCGCTGGACACCGGCTGCCGCACCCTCGTGCTCGGCGTGGGCGGCAGCGCCTGCACCGACGGCGGCGCCGGTCTGCTGGCCGGGCTCGGGGCCGAGCTGCCGGCCCCCGACGGCCGCCCGGCCGGTCCGGGCGGCGGCGGGCTGACCGGCATCGCGTATCTGGACCTGCACCGCCTCGATCCCCGAATCCGCGAGGTGGAGTTGGTGCTGGCGAGCGATGTCGATCACCCACTGCTCGGAAAAGACGGCGCCGCAGCCGTTTTCGGCCCGCAGAAGGGTGCCGGTGCGGGCGAGGTGGCGGAACTCGAGGCGGGCCTGACGCACTGGTCCCGGCTCGTCGCCCAGCGCACCGGATTCGACGCCGCCGACCGGCCCGGCGCCGGCGCGGCGGGAGGCATCGGATTCGCGGCGCTCGCCGTACTCGGAGCCCACCGGGCCGTCGGCATCGACATCCTGCTGGACCTGGTGGATTTCGATCGCCACGCCCGCGGCGCCGACCTGATCATCACCGGCGAAGGCGCCCTCGATGCCCAAACCCTGCACGGCAAGGCCCCGGCCGGAGTAGCCGCCCGCGCCGCATCGCACGGCGTCCCGGTGGTAGCGGTGGCAGGCCGACAGCTACTCGACGCCAGGCAACTCGAGAACGCGGGCTTCACGGCCGCCTACGCCCTCACCGATCTGGAGCCCGACCTCCGCCGCTGTCAGGAGCATGCGCCGGAACTCCTTGCGCGCCAAGGCGAACACATCGCCCGCCACCACCTATCCCGACCTTGAGCACCCGTCCCATCCAACCCACTACTGAACGCAACAGACACCGACACTCCGCCCGTGGGCGGAGGCAATGCTCCGCCGGTCCTGCGGAGACCGGGTACCCGGCCCGCCGTCAACGGGTCCCGGTTTCCGTTGGATCGGCGGAGAGGATGTGGTGCGGGGGGGGCGGCCCCCCGGCCCCCAACCGCGGGCCGCACCCGGGGGCCCGCCCCCCCCCCACCAACAACCTCTCCGCCGATCCAACGGAAACCGGGACCCGTTGACGGCGGGCCGGGTACCCGGTCTCCGCA
>NZ_JARWOP010000133.1 GCF_029868745.1 Nocardia wallacei
GCGCGCGCCCCTAACCCCCGCGCCTCGCTCACCGGCCCGGGGCGGCCACAACCCGGCTCGACGGGCAATTGGGCCCCTTGTGGGCGCTTTCCGGCCCCGCCCTGGCCGAGCAGGGCTATGGCTCGCGCTCAGCGGTGCGACTCCGCGATGCGGCGGTGGTAGATCTCGCGGGCCTCGGGGTCGGGTTGGGTGAAGGCCTTGGTCATGCCGCTGAGGTCGGAGGTGATGCGGCGGATGCGGTAGGGGAGTAGGGAACTGGCGCGGATTACCGGGGAGAGAGCGCGGGGGACGGTGATGAGGGGGCGGTTGCGGCCTATGGCGGCGACGACCGCGGCGGCTACGGCTTCGGGTTCGATGGTGGTGGCTTTCAACATCCAGCCGGGCATGTTCGCGCCTGCGGAGAGCTCGGTGCGTACGTTGCCGGGGAGGATCGCCGTCACCTGGATGTCGGTGTCGGCCAGTTCCAGGTGCACCGCTTCGGTGAAGCCGATGACGGCGTGCTTGCTCGCGCAGTAGGTGGCCAGGCCCGGCATGCCCGCGGTCCCGGCGAGCGACGCGATATTGATCAGGTGGCCTGCTCCGCGCGGGACGAAGCGCCGCAGGGCGAGGCGGGTACCGGTCATGACGCCGCGGACGTTGATGTCGAGGATGCGGTCGGTCAGCGCGGGGTCCTCGGCGGTGAACAGGCCCGAGGGCATGATGCCCGCGTTGTTGACCAGCACGTCCATCGGGCCGAGTGCGCTTTCCGCGGCGTCCAGGAAGTCGGCGAAGGAGGCCGGATCGGTGACGTCCAGGGGCAGGCCGATGACGTGCCCGCCGGCGGTCGGCGGGTGCTCCCCGAGTTCCGCGGCGGTCCGGACGGCCAGGTCGGCGTCGATGTCGCCGAGAGCGACCTTCGCCCCGGCCGCCAGGAACGCCTGCGCGGTCGCCCGGCCGATGCCGCGCGCACCGCCCGTGATGACCACGACCCGCCCGGTCAGCGGGACGGTTGTCGATGTCCGTGCCATTTTCTCGCCCTTTCGCCGTGTGCGTCCGCAGCGTATGCGGAAAACCATGGATCCTCAATCACTTGATTGAATCACGTGATTGAGGCACACTTCGGTCGACGAGAGGAGTTGGCCGATGCCGGCAGGTGGCGAGGAGAGCCTGTGCGCCCCTTACGAGATCGAGTTCCCGTTCGAGCGCACGGTGGGCCCGGTTCTCGGAACGTTTCTCGGCGGCCTGCGGGACGCACGACTGCTGGGCGCGCGGACCGCGCGCGGCACCGTCGTCTGCCCGCCCGCCGAGTTCGATCCGGTGACCGGGGAGGAGTTGACCGACCTGGTGGACCTGGCGCCGGTCGGCAGTGTCGAGTCCTGGACCTGGGTCCCGCGTCGGCCGGGCGATCCGGTCGCGCACGACTTCGCCTGGGCGCTGATCCGCATCGACGGCGCCGAGGGCGCCTTCTTCCACGCCCTGGACACCGGGGGCGATCCGTCGGTGCCGCACCGCGGGTTGCGGGTGCGGGCCCGCTGGGCCGCCGAACGCCGCGGCGAGATGCGCGATCTCGCCTGTTTCGAACCGGAGGACGCGTGATGAATCAACCACTGCCGCAACCGGTTCGGCTGATGCCGACGCCGCTGCGCATGGAGTACACCTTCGTCGCGGGCACCGGCCGGTCCACGTTCCTGCGCGGATTGGCCGAACGCCGCCTGCTGGCGCGGACCTGCCCGTCGTGTGAGCACGTCTACCTGCCCGCGCCGGAGTTCTGCGCGCGCTGCCTGGTCGAGCTGGACCAGCCCGCCGAACTCGACGGCCGCGGCACCGTGTCGACCTTCTGCGTGGTCAGCTTCCCGTTCCCGGGCCAGACGATCGACCCGCCCTACGTGGTCGCCTACATCCAGCCGCACGGCGCGGACACCCGGCTGATGCACCTGATCCGCGACGTCGACATCGCCGACGTGCACATCGGCATGGAGGTGGAGCCGGTGTGGGCGGAGGGCGATCTCGAACCGTCCTGGATGAGCATCCGCCACTACCGGCCCGTCACGGAGGTGCGCAATGCGTGAGGTCGCCGTCGTCACCACCGCCCAGTCGCCGTGCCTGGCGGCCAACCGTCGCGACGACATGTCCGGCATCCTGCTGCCGGTGATCCGCGAGGCGCTCGCGGGCATCGAATTGAGCCGGGACAGAGTCGATTTCGTCGTCTCCGGCAGTCACGACTTCCACGAGGGACGCACCTTCGCCTACATCGATTCGCTCGACGCCGTCGGCGCGTGGCCGCCGATCTCCGAATCGCACGTGGAGATGGACGCCGCCTGGGCGTTCTACGAGGCGTGGGCGTGGCTGCAACTCGGGCACGGTGATATCGCGCTGGTGTACGGGATCGGGCGCGGTTCGCTGCCGCGCGACCTCGATCAGGTCGTGCCCACGCAGCTGGATCCGTACCTGCTGACCCCGCTGCGGCCGCATCAGGACGCGATCGGCGGCTTGCAGGCGTGCGCGCTGCTGGAGGCCGGTGTCACGACGGAACAGGAGATGGCACGCATCGTCGCGCGCAGCCTGGCCGATGCCCGGTCGAACCCGCACGCCCAAGTCAGCGGCGAATACGCCGCCGACACCCTGCTGGCCGAGCCCTACGTGGCATCCCCGCTGCGCCGTCACGACGTGGCGCCGGTCGGCGACGCGGCCGCCGTGGTGGTCCTCGCCGCCGGCGACGTGGCGCGGTCGCTCACCGACCGCCCGGCCTGGGTGCGCGGCATCGACCATCGAATGGACACGCACTACCCGGGTGCGCGAGACCTGACCCACGCGCCTTCCGCGCGACGGTCGGCGACCGAGGCGGCGAAGACCGCGGGGTTCGGCGCGGCGGACGTCGACGTCGCCGAACTGCACATCGAATACTCCGCGCAGGAGCCGCTGCTGGTCCGCGAACTCGGCCTGGGCGCCGCGACGGCGATCAATCCCTCGGGCGGGCCGCTGGCGGGCCGTCCGACCACCGCCACCGGACTGCTGCGGATCAGCGAGGCGGCCGCCGCCGTGCGCACCGGCCGGGCCGGGCGCGCCCTCGCCCATGCCACGAACGGCCAAGCGCTGCAACAGAATCTGGTCTGCCTGCTGGAAGGGGACACCCGTGCCTGAACCCATCGCCGTCGTCGGCATCGGCCAGGGCAAACAGGCCAAGCGCCGGGAGACGACCATCGGCGCGCTGGTGCGCGAGGCGGTCGCCGCCGCGATGGCCGACGCCGAGCTGGAACTCGGGGATGTGGACGCGGTCGTGCTGTCCAAGACGCCCGATCTGTTCGACGGCGTCATGAATCCGGAGCTGTATCTGGCCGACGCGCTCGGCGCCCGCGGCCTGCCGGTGACGCGGGTGTTCACCGGCGGCAGCGTCGGCGGGCACGCCGCCATCTACGGCGCGCACCTGATCGAGGCCGGGCTGGCGCGCCGGGTGCTGGTCGCGGCGTATTCCAAAGAGTCCGAAGGGAATTTCACCTGGGCGCTGTCGCGGGGGTTGCCGTTCAGCGCGTCGCTCGGGGCGGGTGCGGGCGGGCATTTCGCCCCGGTGATCCGCGAATACATCCGGCGCTCCGGGGCGCCGGAGCACATCGGCTGGCAGGTCGCGGTCAACCACCGGCTCAACGCGCTGCGCAATCCGTATGCCCACGTGCACATGCCGGACATCACGGTCGAGAAGGTCCGCGAGTCCAAGATGCTGTGGGACCCGATCCGGTATCTGGAGTCCTGCCCGTCCTCCGACGGCGCCGCGGCGATCGTGCTCTCGGGCGCGGCCGATGTCGGCGACCCGGCTCGCCCGCCCGCGTGGATCCACGGCATGTCGTGGCGCACCGAGACCGGGCACTTCGCGGGACGCGACGAGGTCAACCCGCGGGCGGGCGCCGAATGCGCCGCGGATGCCTACCGGCAGGCCGGAATCGGTGATCCGGCAACGGAGATCGACGTCGCCGAGCTGTACATCCCCTACAGCTGGTACGAGCCGATGTGGATGGAGAACATCGGCCTCGCGCCGCTGCACGAGGGCTGGAAGCTCGTCGACGACGGCACCACGCGCTTCGGTGGCGCCCTGCCGATCAACCCGTCCGGCGGTGTGCTGTCCGGCAACCCGACGGGCGCGACCGGGCTGGTCCGGTTCCTCGAGGCGGCCCTGCAGGTGCGGGGGCTGGCCGGTGAGCACCAGGTCGACGGCGCGCGCCGCGCGGTCGGGCACGCCATGGGCGGCGCGTCACAGTTCCACGCGCTGTGGGTGGTCGGCAGCGAGAGGCCGAATTGATGAGTGACACAGGCGAATCCATCCTGTTCGAGCGCACCGGCGCGGTGGCTGTGGTGACCATGAACCGCCCGGAGCGCCGCAACGCCCTGAACCTGGAGATGATCGGGCTGCTCGCCCGCGCCTGGGACGAGATCGACGCGGACGACGACATCCGGGTCGCGATCTTCACCGGAGCGGGTGAAACCTATTGCGTCGGCGGCGATCTCGGCGACGGGTGGATGACCGACGGTCGTGATCGGTCCGATTTCGACCCCACCGCGATCGGGCGCGGCCTGCTGCTCACCCGCTCGCTGCGCAAACCGCTGATCGCCGCGGTGAACGGGGCCTGCCTCGGCGGCGGCCTGGAAATGTTGCAGCAGACCGACATTCGCGTCGCGGAGGAGCAGGCCACCTTCGGGCTGCCGGAGGTGCGGCGCGGGCTCATCCCCGGCGCCGGGTCGACGGTGCGGTTGAAGCGGCAGATCCCCTACACCAAGGCGGTCGAGATGATCCTCACCGGCGACCCGCTCACCGCCCGGGAGGCATACGAGTTCGGTCTTGTCGGCCACGTCGTCGCCACCGGGACCGCCCTGGCGCGAGCGCACGAGATCGCCCACCGGGTGGCCCGCAACTCTCCGCTGGCGGTGCAGCACGCCAAGGCGGCGCTACTGGCCAGCGGCTGGCTGCCCGACGAGGACGCCCGCGCGATCGAGGGCCGGTTCGTGCGCGAGGTCATCACCTCCGACGACGCCCGCGAGGGCCGGAAAGCGTTCGTGGAGAAGCGGGAACCGAGATTCACGGGGAAGTGACCCGTACGGCAGTGAAGGATGGATCGAGCATGCGACGTGTTTTCGTCGTCGGGGTCGCGATGACGCCGTTCGTCAAGATCGGTTCGCGGGAGTGGACCTACCCGGAGATGGTGGGCGAGGCCGTGCGCGGCGCACTCGACGACGCGGGCCTCACCTACGACCGGATCCAGCGCGCCGCGGTGGGCTATGTGTTCCAGCCGTCGGCGGCGGGCCAGCGGGTGCTCTACGACGTCGGGCTGACCGGCATTCCGATCGTCAACGTCAACAACAACTGTGCGACCGGCTCCACCGCGCTCATGCTGGCCCGCGAGTGGGTCGGCGCCGGGCTCGCCGACGTGACGCTGGCCGTGGGCTTCGAGCAGATGACGAAGGAGGCGATGGCGGGGCCGGCCACCAAGCCGGCCGTCACCACCATCGACGCGCACCTGCGGGTGATGGCCGCGGAGTACGACTTCGGCACCGCGCCGATGACCACCCGGTTTTTCGGCAACGCGGCCGTGGAGCACATGCAGCGCTACGGCACCACGCCCGAGCAGCTGGCGCAGGTAGCCGTGAAGAACCACGCACATTCGACGCGAAATCCGTTGGCGCAGTTCCAAGTTCCCTACACGATCGATCAGGTGCTCGGGGACCGGCCGGTGCACGGCCCGCTCACCCGGTCGCAGTGCTCGCCGATGTCGGACGGCGCGGGCGCGGCGGTGCTGGCGAGCGAGGACTTCGTCCGGGAGCACGGCCTCGAGGACCGGGCCGTGGAGATTCTGGCGCAGGAACTGGTGACCGACGACGCGTCCGCGTTCGACACCGGCTCCATGATCGACGTCGTCGGCGCGCCCATGACCCGCACGGCCGCGCGGCGCGCGCTGGACACCGCCGGGCTCGGCATCGGCGATATCGACGTGATCGAGTTGCACGACTGTTTCTCGATCAACGAACTGATCACCTACGAGGCGCTCGGGCTGTGCGCGACGGGCGAATCCGGCGCGCTGGTCGAATCCGGCGCGACCACCTACGGCGGCGCCTGGGTGGTCAATCCGTCCGGCGGGCTGATCTCGAAGGGGCATCCGCTGGGCGCCACCGGCCTGGCGCAGGCGACGGAGCTGTCCTGGCAGTTGCGGGGGCTGGCGGGGGAGCGGCAGGTATCCGGCGCGCGGGTGGCGCTGGCGCATAACCTCGGGCTCGGCGGAGCCTGCATGGTTACCGTCTACGCAGCACCCGGTGTCGCATGAGTATGGGAGAGACAGTGCTCGAAACATCGACCGACGCAATGGATCCGGCCACTCGCCTGCGGTTGCCGGTACACAACGGCCACTCGCTGCTCGCGGGCCTGCGCCGGCACCGGCGCGATCCGGTCATGACCCTCGGCGAGACCGTGCTCACCGGCGCCGACGTCATCGACGCGATCAGCCGCTATGCCGCCGCCTTCGCCGCGCACGGCGTGGACACCGGCACACCCAGCGCCCTGCTCGCGCTGAACCGGCCCGAGGTGCTGTTCATCCTGGGCGCCGGGCAGATTCGCGGCCACCGCCGCACCGCCCTGCACCCGATGGGCGGCCTGGACGACCACGTGCACGTGCTCACCGACGCCGGAATCACCAGCCTGGTGATCGACCCGCTGCCGCAATTCGTCCAGCGGGCACGGGAATTGGTGGACCGGGTACCGGAACTGACGCGGGTGCTGGTGCTGGGGCCGGTGCCGGAGGAACTCGCCGACGTCGGCGTCGACCTCATCGCCGCCGCGGCCGAATTCGAACCGCGACCCATCGAAGCCGTCGACGTGCCACCGGATTTCGTGGTGTCGATCAGCTACACCGGCGGCACCACCGGAAAACCCAAGGGCGTCATCGGCACCGCCGGCGGCATGGCGACCATGACGCAGATCCAGCTGTCGGAATGGGAATGGCCCAAGCGGCCGAAGTTCCTCATCTGCACGCCGCTGTCGCACGCGGGTGCGGCGTTCTTCCTGCCGGTGGTCTTGCTCGGCGGGCAGTGCGTGGTGCTGCCGCGGTTCGACGCGGGAGAAGTGTTGCGCGCCATCGAGGAACACCGGATCACCGCCACGATGCTGGTGCCGTCGATGCTGTACGCGTTGCTGGACCACCCCGATATCGACAAGCGCGATCTGTCCTCGCTGGAGACCGTCTACTACGGCGCGTCCGCCATCGACCCGACGCGGCTGACCCAGGCGATCGAGCGGTTCGGGCCGATCTTCGCCCAGTACTTCGGGCAGTCCGAGGCGCCCATGGCCATCAGCTACCTCCCGAAGGGTCAGCACGACCGGGAGCGCCTCACTTCCTGCGGGCGGCCGTCGGCGGCCCTGCGGACGGCGTTGATCGACGCCGACGGCAAGGCCGTCGCGCCGGGTGAGGTCGGCGAAATCTGTGTCTCCGGACCGCTTCTCGCGGGCGGCTACCTGAACCTGCCCGAGGTCACCGCGGAGACCTTCCGCGACGGCTGGCTGCACACCGGCGACCTCGCCCGCGAGGACGCCGACGGGTATTGGCACATCGTCGGCCGCAGTAAGGACATGGTGGTCACCGGTGGGTTCAACGTGTTCCCCCGCGAGGTGGAGGATGTCGTCTCCGAGCATCCCAAGGTGCTGAACGTCGCCGTCGTCGGCGTTCCCGACCCGCGCTGGGGCGAGGCGGTCACCGCGGTCGTGGTGCTGGACAAGGAGGTTGCCGCCGACCCCGCCGCCGTGGCGACGGTGACCGACGAGATCCAGCGGGAAGTCAAGCAGCGCAAGGGTTCCGTGCAGGTACCCAAGCATGTTCTGGTCGTGGACGATCTGCCGCTGACCGGGCTCGGGAAGATCGATAAGAAGGCGGTGCGGGCGATCGCCGCGGAGCGCCTCGACCGCTGAACACCTCTGGACGTGTTCCCCGCCCGGCCTGAGCGGACACAATTCGGTGTGACACGGCGAAGATGGTCGCGTGGTCGCGTTTCGTGACCGGTAGGGCCGGATGGTTGTGCGCGGAAGCGCTGGTCGCCCGTTCACTCGTCCAGCCATCGTTCGATCTGGTCGAGTGTCGGGGCCGCGTGCAGGGCATGCCGTCGTCGGCGTCCAGGAGGGTCCAGAGGTATGGCGGGTGGGGTGCTCGGATCATTCGGTATCCGGCGCGGCGTGAGCGGAGGGTGATCTGCTCGAGACGCGCCGGGCGGTCGGGAAGGTTGTCGTCAGGCCCTAGCGCCGCCGAGTGGCTCGCGCCGCGCGAGCATCTTGCGGTGGCTGATCCGCCAGCCATCGGACTGCCGGCGAACGGTGTCCACGTAAGTGACGGTTCCGCAGCTTCGATCGCTCATGACGGCGAGGCCTTTGGACCGCACGGTGGCCGTGTCGTCGTCCTCGGTATCGGTGATGACGATGTTGGTGACGATGTGCGCCAGCGGATTTCGCGCACCGAGGGCCAGCCCCGCGTCTCTGATGGCATCGATCCCGACCAGCACGCCGTAATCCATATCGCTGACGTCGTAGACCACATCGCTGGTGAACAGCTCACCCAGGCGGTCGAGTTGCCCCTCGTCGAACAGGTGCCCGTGCAGGGAGATCGTTTCGCCGATCGCCCATTTGTCTTCAGCTGTGAGCATGACCTACCGCCCTTTCCGGGGACATCCCCGTTTATTGCTTCGGCTAGAGTAACGGGGATGTCCCCGGAAAGCCAGCCCGCCGCCCGAGCGTCGAAGCGTCCCCGGCGAGCGGATGCCGAACGCAACCGCGCCGCGCTACTCGCTGCTGCTGAACGGCTGTTCGACGAGCGCGGCACCGATGTGCCACTCGATGAGGTCGCGAAGGCCGCCGAGGTCGCCAATGCCACCCTGTACCGGCACTTCGCCACCCGAGCCGATCTGATCGCCGCCGTGTACGCCGAAGAGGTTCGCGATCTGGACCGATTGAGCGATCGATTGCTGGATCGCACCGATCCCGATCAGGCGCTCACCGAGTGGCTACGAGCGTTCATGCGCCACGTCGCCACGAAACGCGATTTGGCGCTGGCCATACCCGATGAACCGGATGGCGAGCGCGACGGGCTGTTCGCCGGCTGGCACGCCACCATGCGAGCCGCGGCCGCACGTCTGCTCGCACGTGCCCAGCGCGACCGAGCCGTCCCGAGCGAACTCGACGCTGCCGATCTCCTCGTCGTGGTCAGCGGCATCGCACTCACCGGGCTACCCGAGGACAGGCTCGACAGGCTGCTCCACCTCGTCCGCGACGGTTACCGCATACGGCCTGCGGCAACGGAATAGCGTCGCAGGCCGGAGGGCAGGAGGGCGGCACTCACCGCAGGCGGAGGCGGCGCATCATGCGGAGCATGCGGAGGGTCTGGTCGACGTACTTCTCGTACGGCTGGTCCGCCGGGGGTGTGAGGACTTGGCGTTTCAGCGTGGCCACGTTGGTCGACTCGGTGAACTTCAGCAGCCCTTGGTCGCCGTTGCGCACGCCCATGCCCGAAGCCTTGAAGCCGCCCGAGGGCGCGTTCTTGCTCGCATAGGCCAGGGCCGCACTGTCGTTGATATTGACGTGCCCCGCCTCGAGCCGGGCGCCGAGGGCACGGGCGGCCGTCAGGTCGCGGCTCCACACACTGGCGCTCAACCCGTAGCGGGTGTCGTTCGCCAGCCGCACGGCCTCCTCGACGGTCGTGAACGGGTACAGCGCGACCACCGGGCCGAAGGTCTCCTCGGCGAACAAATCCGTTCCCGCCGTAACGTTTTCGAGCACGGTCGGCTCGTAGAAGGTGGGTCCGAGATCCGGTCGGGCGCGGCCGCCGGTCAGTATCCGGGCCCCGTGTTCGACCGCGCGGTCGACCTGTGCGGCCACCCGGTCGCGATGGCCCTCCGACACCAGCCCGCCCATCTCGGCGTCGAAGTCGTAGCCGGGACCGACGCGCATCCCGGCGACCCGCGCGACGAATCGGTCCCGGAACACCGGATAGACCGATTCGTGGACGTAGACGCGCTCGACGTGCAGGCACAGTTGGCCGGTGTTGTTGAACACCCCGGCGACGGCGCTCGTCACGGCCTCGTCCAGATCGGCGTCGGACAGCACGATCATCGGATTCTTGCCGCCGAGTTCCATGCACGCCTCGACCAGACGTCCCGCGGCCTGCGCGGCCACCCGGCGACCGGTCGCCTCCGAACCCGTGAACATGACGAAATCGGCCCGATCCACCACGGCGGGACCGACCACCGGGCCGTCGCCGCACACGATCTGGACCAGTCCGTCGGGAATTCCCGCCTCGCGCAACAACTTCAGGCCGTAGGCCGGGCTCAGCGGCGTCCGGTTGTCGGGCTTGAGCACGATGCCGTTTCCGGCCATCAAAGCGGGGATCGTGTCGCAGAAGCCGATCGCGAACGGGAAGTTCCACGGCGCGATCACCCCCACCACGCCGCGCGGCTTGCGCAACTCGGTGGAGGTGCTGACGAACGGGATCGCGCCGGGATGGCGGACCGGGCGCAGCAGCCGCTGCGCGTGTTTCAGATAGTGGCTCGTGGCCATCGGGATGTCGCACAGCTCCTCGAACGCCATGCGGCGCGACTTCCCGGTCTCCAACTGGATCAGGTCGGTGATGGTGGCCTGCCGCTCGAGCACGAGGCGGTGGAAGCGTTCGAACACCGCCAGCCGCCGGCGCACCGGCCACCGCGCCCACTCGGCCTGCGCGGCACGGGCCGTCGCGAAGGCGCGCTCGACATCGGCCTCCGACGATTGCGGCAACTGCGCCACCGGCTTCCCCGTGAACACCTCGACCACCGGTACCGCGTCGGCCGGATCTGCGGTGACGAGCCCGGTCAGTTCGGCGAAATCGTGCACGAGTGCGGTCGGCGTGCTCATGCCGACGGACTCTATCAGTTGATTAGATCACTTGATAGAGATTGTCGGAAATGCTGGTCCGCACCTGATTACAATGCGGCAGGTGACCAATGGAACGGGCGAGGCCGAACTCCGGGTAACCGCGGACGAACTGGCGATGCCGACGGATCGGCGGCTGGTGCTGGCCGCGGAGCGCCTGTTCGCCGAGCGCGGGGTGGACGCGGTGTCGCTGCGGGCGGTGATGGCCGCCGCCGGAACCAATGTCGCGTCCGTGCACTACCACTTCGGCTCCAAGGACGCGTTGATCGAGGCGCTGATCCGGCAGCGCAGCGACGCGGTGGCGGCCCGGCGCAGCGTGCTGCTCGACGAGATGGAGGAGTCGGGCGTCGTCACCGCGCGCGGTCTCGCCGAGGCGTTCGTGACGCCGGTCTGGGAGATGGCCGTGGGGGAGGGCGCGGCATGGGTGAAGTTCATCGCGGGCATCCTCGGCAGTGGCCATCCGGCGCTGCGCACCGTCGCCGATGGTTTCACCGATCAGGCCGTCCGCTTCACCGCGCTGCTCGAGGCCCGGTATCCCGAATTGCCGCGTCCCACCGTGCGTTTTCGGCTGGCCCAGGCCATGACCCTGACCTTCCAGGTGCTCGGCGACGTGCATCAGACGCAGAACCTGCTCGCCATCTCCGGCGTGCAACTCGGCCCGGAGCAAGTGATGGGCGAACTCGTCGACGTGGTGACGGCCATCCTCGCGGGGCCGCCCGCACAGTAGGACCTCCCCGTGCATACCGTCGTTCCGACCGGGTATGGCCGCAGTAATGGACCATTCACGTGCACCGATGCTCGACGCGCTGGCGGAATACCAGCGGTTGGGCCGCTACGGCTTCACTCCACCCGGGCACCGGCAGGGGCGCGGCGCGGACCGGCGGGTCCGGGACGTGCTCGGCGACGCGCTGCGCTGCGACGTGCTGGCGACGCCCGGCCTGGACGACCGGCGCTCGCTCGGACACCGGCTGGGCGAGGCGGAATCGCTGATGGCCGACGCGGTCGGCGCGGACACGGCGTTCTTCAGCACCTGCGGCAGCTCCCTGTCGGTGAAGGCCGCGATGATGGCGGTGGCGGGCGGCGACGGCGGGCTGATCGTCGGACGCGACAGCCACAAGTCGATCATCGCCGGACTGGTGTTCTCCGGCGTGCAGCCGTATTGGGTCACCCCGCGGTGGGACGCCGAGCGCCACATCTCCCATCCGCCGTCGCCCGAGCAGGTCCGCGAGGCGTGGGAACGGCATCCGGACGCGGCGGGCGCGCTGATCGTCAGCCCGAGCCCGTACGGCACCTGCGCCGATATCTCCGGCATCGCCGAGGCGTGCCACGAGCGTGGCAAGCCGCTCATCATCGACGAGGCGTGGGGCGCGCACCTGCCCTTCCATGACGACCTGCCGACCTGGGCGATGGACGCCGGCGCCGACATCTGTGTGGTCAGCGTGCACAAGATGGGCGCGGGCTTCGAGCAGGGTTCGGTCTTCCACGTGCAGGGCGATTTGGTCGACCGCGGCCGCTTGCAGTTGTGCGCCGATCTGCTGACCACCACCAGCCCGAATGTGTTGCTGTACAGCGCCATCGACGGCTGGCGTCGCCAGATGGTCGAGCACGGCCGCGAATTGCTCACCGCCGCACTGGAGAACGCGGCGCGGGCCCGCACGGAGCTGGCGCGGATTCCGGGCATCGAGGTGATGGAGGAGGAACTGCTCGGCGTCGAGGCCTCGCACGACCTGGACCGGATGCAGGTGCTGATGGACGTCTCGGGCACGGGCGCCACCGGTTACGAGATCGTCGACTGGCTGCGCGAGAACCGGCGCATCGACCTCGGGCACAGCGACCACCGCCGCATTCTCGCGACGCTGTCCATGGCCGACGACAAGACCACCATCGACACGCTGGTCGACGCGCTCACCGCATGGCGGGTGCAACTGAAGGACCCGGCGCCGCACCGGATTCGGCTGCCGTCACCGCGGGAGCTGCAACTGGAGTCGGTGCGGCGGCCGCGCGACGCGTTCTTCGGGCCGACCGTGGCGGTGCCCATCGAGCAGGCGCCCGGCCGGATCGCCGCCGAACAGGTGACGCCGTACCCGCCGGGCATCCCGGTGATCATTCCCGGCGAACTGATCGACCGCGCGGTGGTGGACTACCTCCGCTCGGGTATCGCGGACGGCATGAACGTGCCGGATCCCTCGGACCCGGAACTGCGCACGCTGCGCGTCGTGGCATGAGCGCGGTGGACGCCTGCGGCGACACGGTTGTCCGGTAGATGTCCTGTCTGGCGCGGTCAGGGCCATGGCCACGTCTATACACTGAAGGTTGCTCGAAAGATGCTGAACGCAATCGTGCAAACCGGAGTCTGGTGGGTGTGACGCAATGCCTGAGATTCAGCGCGTAGTCCATGTACAGATGCGGTTCCCGCAGGGCGGAGTCGTGCTCGACTATCGCGCCGCGCCGAGCATCGCGGCCCGCGTCGCCACCGAAATGCCCCGCCACGGTGTGGATGTGCACATCGACGACCAGGTCACCGACGCGTTGGCCGACCTCCCGAACGCTGAACTCTGGACGCAGTAGGAGCGCCGCTCAGGCCGGTTTGCGGGTCGCGGTGTGCGGCGGGGTCTCGGCGTGCCGGCCGAAGGACTGGTCGATGAGTTCGGAGGCCGCGCGGGTGGCGATGAGCCGCGCGATGGCCAGCTCGGTCTCGAGCTTGGCGTAATCCTTGGGGCTGCGCTCCGACCGTTCGTACTGCTGACCGGCGAGCAGGTAGTAGACCTCGGTGGCGAAACTGCCGGTGAGCCGATCACACTCCTGCCGCAGCCGTTCCACCAGCTGGATCGCCGACTCGACGGGCAGGCCCGAATCGACCAGCCGGGAGGCGAGGTCGTGGCAGCGCGGGTTCATCACCCGATAGGCGTCCAGCGGGTCGTCGCTACCCGCGAGCGCTTCCTTGACGTAATCCGGCAGTTCGAGTTCGGGTGGGGTGTCGGACGATTCGGGGGCGGCGGACGCGGGCGCAGGCGCCGGAGCCGCGGGCTGGTCGGCCACGCCGAGCACCTCGGCCAGGCCGTCGCCGCGATCCCAGGCGTCGAGCAGTTCCCGGATGCCGTTGAGTTTCATCCCCCGGCTCAGCAGCCGACTGATGGTTTGCAAGCGGTTCAGGTGGTCGGCGTCGTAGTATCCGATTCGGCCCCGCACGTCGGGGGAGGGCAGCAGCCCCCGCTCGTGATACACGCGCACGCTGCGCACGGTGGTATCGGCTGCACGCGCCAGTTCATCAATGGTGTACTCCACTGCAGCCATACCTCACAGGAAACCACAACCTACGCCACTTGAAACGGACCGTGGCTGAACGAGCCGTTAAGCGACGATACGCCAGCATCACGACTTGGTCAACGTGCCGTTAAGTAGCGTGGAAGTGGTTGCCCACCTTCGAATCGTCGGTTAACGTGCGAGCTACAGCGTTCACTGCTGGTTTTCCGAGGACTGTTGAGCAGCCTCGATGTCCGCCCGACCACGGGTCACGCGATCTCGGCGTGCCCTCGGCATCCTCGGAGACGGCTATGCGTACCACACAGCCTCGTCGGCTGGTTTCGGAAACCCCTGCGCCGGTGCAACTCCCGGCCGCGATCGTGACTGCGACCGCTCGCGTCACCACCACCAAATCCACCCATCGGCCACCCTGCGCGGACGGTCCCGACGACTGGGATCTCGATGTCGGTACGCCGGAATCCTGGCGCTCCGCGATTCGGACCTGCCACAGTTGCCCCTTGTTCGCCAACTGTGATCAGTTGGCGCAGACGCTGATCGCGCGCGGCGACGCCCCCCGCGCGATGATCTGGGCCGGAATCGCCTACGACAGCGCCGGGCGGGTCGTGGAGAACCTCGATCGGCACCGTGCCACGCCGATCGACCACAAGCGGCCGCTGCGCATCATCCACAACGGGCCGCGGCCGGTGTGCACTGAACCGGCGCCGCCCACGCCGCATCGGCGGATCGTGCTGGGCCGTCGCCGGGTTGTCGCCACAACCGGCGGCCACTGAGTTATGGTTCGTGCCTCGACATTCCGAATTATCTCGGCGGTGGGCAACAGATGACACAACTGGCACTGGAGATCGGGCCGGCGCGGTTCGCCGCCGGCCGAGTGGCCGAAGACGCGGGCGAGGACGAGATACGGCGCATCGCCGTACCGCCTCGCGGCGTGTGGGACGCATGCCGGGAACTGCTGTTGGACGCCGCGGGCAACGCCGAGGTCTCCTCGGTGGGGATCGCGGCGGCCGGCCCGATCGACATGGCCGCCGGAATCGTTGCGCCCGCCGAGATCTCGGAGTGGCGTACCGGGTTCGCCATCGTCGAACAGGTGCGCAAGCTGTTTCCGGCCGCGGAGGTGCGGCTCGCCTTCGACGGTGTGTGCCTGGCGCTGGCCGAACGTAATTTCGGCGCCACCAGCAGCGTGATGGACTCGCTGGCGATCCTGCTGTCCGATCGGGTGGTCGCCGGAGTCTCGGTGGGCGGGTTCACGGTCGTGGGCCGCACGGGCAATGCCGGGCACATCGGTCACATGCTCGTTCCCGGTTTCGACGAACGTTGCAGTTGCGGCGGCCGGGGCTGTCTGGAGGCCGTCGCCGGCGCGCACGCCATGGTGCGATGGGCGACCGGGCAGGGCTGGACGGGCGGCTCGGCGGAAAATCTCGTTGCCGGCGCGCTTGCCGGCGAGGCGATTCCGGTGGCCGCGATGGAGCGGTCGGGCACGGCCCTCGGGCGCGTGATCGCTTCCGTGGCGCCGCTGCTCGACATCGATCTCGTCGTGATCGGTGGCCCGCTGGCCGTGGCCGGCTCGCCGCTGTGGAAGGCGATCGGGGCGGCCGTCGCCACCCACGCCCGGCTCGGTTTCCTGACCGGGCTGCGGGTGGTGCCTTCCGAACTCGGCGACGTGGGCGTGCTGGCGGGCGCCGGCGTGCTGGCCATGACCCCCGACGGCGACTGACCGACGGCGTCCGCCCCGGACGCTCGTTGCGGCGAAGCTGCCGATTTCACACCTTGTTCCGCCGATTTAACCCGCGGAGGCCGACTGGACCTTAGGTTCGTTTTGGTGCACTGTTAAGACTCTGGTTTTTTGTGAGCCGTAGACAGGGCACCTATGTCCCGGTTTACCCACCAGTACCTATTGTATGGGCCACTATCTAACGGTACATTACTTCGAGTAACGCATGGCTCAACTGGGTCATGCAGGCGAAGGAACGGGCTGGTACGGGCAGGCACATGCGAAGCGACGCAGTGATCCCATGGGTGACGATCGAGACCCTGAGCGCGCAAGAGATGTCCGTCGCGTCGGTCGGTGATTCGGCGCGCGAGTTCGCCGGTTGGCAGCGGGCGATTCAGCGGTTGCTGGCCAAGATGCCCGCCTGCTATGACGCCATCAGCACGACCCGCATCGCCGACCTGATCCAGGCCGCGCGCGAGCAGGCCGAGGACGCTGATCTCCGGATCTCCACCAGGTCCGGTCCCTATGTGCTGAAGGTCAGGCCGGTCTTCGGCCCGGCCGGGGACGTCCATGCCGTGCGGCTGTGGCTCGGCCCGGCCCTGTCCATGCCGCCGACGCCCGGACCCGCGGTCGGGGCGATCTGGGATCTGCACTCGCAAACCCTCCAGCAACCCAGTGGCATCACGCGCCTGGCGGGAATCGCGCCCGAGGAGTACGTGCCGCGGATGTCGATCGCGGAACTCTTCCACCGGATCTCGTCGTTCGATCGGCACGCCGAGATGCTGGATCTGCTCTATGATCCCAAGCCCGGCGGCAAGATGCAGTTCGACGTCGCGGTGACCGACGGCATGGGCCGACTGGGCCAGTGGCGCATCACGATTCGCGTCCGCGACGACGAGCGGACCAGGGGCGCATGGCTGTTGATCGAGGACATCACCTCGGAGCACACCTCCCCGGGGTGGCCGACGCTGGAGCGGGTCGGGTTGCGGGAGGCGCACCGGCGCGCCGGTACCCACCTGGCGGTCGTCCAGCTCGAGTACACCAGCATTTCGCATTGGCTCACCGATCCGGCGCCCTGGATCCGCTGGGACTATCTGTTCCGGCCGATCGATGTGTTCCATCCCGACGACCGCGCCCGCCTGGTCGAACTCGGCGACCGGCTACGCACCGGCGACACCGCCGGGGTGACGGTGCGGGCGCTCAACTACGGCGGCGGCTACACGCCGACCTCGTTGCTGCTGTACCCGTATCCGGGCTATTCCAGCCGACCGCTGGCCATCGCCCAGATGGTGCGGGTCGCCGTGGATACACCGGTGGTCGAGCCGAACCGCAACGCGATGGAACCGCAGCCGGCGCGATCGCCGATCGGATACGATGATCAACTGCGACATTGGTTGTCCGGACGCATGAATCGCAGCCCCGCCTGCTGATTACCAGCATTCCCAGTAGGGGGAAGAAAGCGTGCCGGTGCCGACCAGTGCGATCTCTACTATTTCGAGGGTGAGAACAAAGTCGCGATCGGGGGATTCGGGCGAAGTACTGCTTCGCCAGATGGCCGCGCGGCGTCGCCGGGACAATATTATTGTCACCATCCTGGCTGTTTTGGCCGTTCTCGGCGGCGGGCACGCCGTCCTCAGTTGGTTCGACTCGCCGCCCCCCGGCCCGTCCGACGAGACCACCGTGGGCATCATCGGCCGCTCGCAGCTGGCGCAGTCCTTCGCCCGCGAGTTCGTGGTCACCTATCTCACCGCGTCGACCGACCAGCAGGAGCGCGTCGCGCAGTATGTCAGTGCGGGACAACAGATCACGTTGCCCAGCAATCATCGCCAGGTCGCGGACTCGCAGGTGGTGCACGCGGCGCGCAAGATGTCCGCGGGCAACGTCGAGGTGTGGTCGGTGACCGTGTCGGTCCAGATGGGCGGGGCCTCGGGCGCGGCCGCCGCCGGTAAGGACGGGCCGATTCGCCAGTACTACCGGGTCGCCGTGTCGGTCACCGACGGCCTGCGGGCATTGGCGATACCCACCCTCGTGGAGCGCCCGGCCCGAGGTGGGGACCTGGCTCTCTCCTACTCCGCGACATGCGCCGCGGACACGCCGCTCGCGCAGGTCGCCATCGGCTTCGTGAAGGCATATCTGTCCGGTAGCGGGGACATGAACCGCTACACCGTGCTGAACTCCGAGATCGTCGCACCGTCGCCCTCACCGTTCACCACGGTCGAGACGGCCTCGGTCACCTCCGACGACTCCGGTTGCGGCACAACCGGTTCCACGGCGCATGTGCTGGCCACGGTCAACGCGAAGGGCGCCGAGGGCGGGATTCCCACGCTCGCCTATCCCCTGACGCTGGTGCGCAACACCGGCCAATGGCAGGTGCAGTCCGTGGATCCGATTCCCGCACTGCGTACTCCGCTGACCATCGTGGCCGACCAGACCCAGGGCGGCGGGGCTCCCGCGCAGGCCACCACGACCGCGCCGTCGACGGCGGTGTCGGTTCCGCCCGCACGACAGAACTGATCCGGAAAGGGCAGTCACATGGGCACTCAACTCGGCATCATCCTCGAGTACATCCTGGAAACGGTGCGCTGGCTCGGGATGATCATCATCGCCATCGTCGGCATCGGCCTGCTGATCTCAGAGGGCGCGAAGTCGAAACTGTCACCGAGCAAGATCCTGATGGTCGCCGGATCGGCGATCCTGGCCGCCGTGCTGCTGTGGATCCTGCCGACCCTGATCAACTATGCGCGCGTCGACGCCAACAACGTGGTGCCAGATCACCCGATCGGGAGTTACCGTTGACCCAGCTGATCAAGGTATACACCCCGGTCAAACGGGTGCCGACCATGGTCGGCAAGGCACAGAACGGGCAGAAACTGCCGTTCGGGCCGTATACCTTGCCTCAGGTGGTGGGCGGCGTGGTGCTCATGCTGATCACCTCGGTGTTCGCCATGACACTGCCGCTGAATCCCGCGGTCACCTTCATCACCGGCACGATCGTGACCATCGCCGCGGTGTTCGGCCTCGGTTTGGTGCCCTATACGGGCGTGCGGATGAGCTCGCGCATTCTGTGGGTGAGCCGGTTGCTCGTCATCCGCAAGCCCGTCTCGGCGTCCGGCATGCCGGTGTCCGAGGAGTCCGCGCGGCACACCATGTTCATCGAGGAGAGCGTTGTGGTGATTCTTCCCGACCGGGAAAGCCTCGCGGTCGAGGTGGCCGCACCGCCGACGACCGTCTACGAGCCGGCGGCGAGCATTGTCGAAAAATGGAGCGCCGTGTCCAAGCGGGTGTCGAGCCCGAGCGGCGTATCGGTTGAAGGGCAGGGTTGATGGCATTCGAGCGGGAGCTACAGCCCACGGCGGCTATTCGGGGCAATCTCCAATTCACGCATTCCGGTCTCGTCACCGCGACCTATTTCATTACTCCCCTCGGCTACGGTCTCCGTAAGGAGAGCGATAAATACGATGTGAAGGCCGCGCACCACGCGCTGATAAACAATCTGCCCAGTGGCTCGCTGCTGTTGGGAATTCAGGCGCGGCTCAATACGCTCGATGTGCTGAGCAAAATGGTCGAGGGCGTCGATCTCGACGAATGCGAGGATTACGCCCTCGAGGTCGTCTCCTCCTATGAACGGGTGCGTGCGATCTCGCCGCAGACCCGGCTGCACCTGCTCACCATCCCGGTGGGCACCACCGGTTCCGCCATCTCCGGTCTGTCGCGAGTGTGGCGCGGGAGTGCCACGACCGTGGACACGTCGGCGATCTCCCGGGGCGATCTCGAACAGTACGACCAGAAGGCCAAGGAGATCCTGTCGCGGATCGGCGCCGACTTCGAGCCGACGCCGGTGCCCGCGTCGTTGTTCCAGTGGTTGTGGGAGCACTATCTGTCGCGCGGCGCGGGCGGCGATCCGGTCGCTCCGACCCGGGCCGGCATCCTGGACGACGCGACCGCGGCGGTGTTCCGTTCCGCGGCGCTCGACGAGGGCGCCCAGTCCGACAGCAAACGGCGGCTGCGGCCCTCGTTCGTTCCCGTGATCAAGGTGGTCCAGCCCGAATTCGATTACTGGCCTTCGTATCAGGCGATGATCACGCCGCATTCGTTCCCCTACGCGGGCATGACCTTTCCCGGGGGCAGTGAGTTCCTCGCGGTGCTGGAGGGCTTCGACGACGTCACCGTCGACTGGGGCATCCGGGTGTCGACCAAGCCCGCCGAGCAGGTGCTCAAGAACAACGAGTTGAATCTGCGGCGGCTCGGCGAACAGATGGATCAGCGCGACCAGGAGGTCTCCTTCGCGCAGAACACATTGATGTCGAAGGCGCAGACGCTCGGCGAGTACAACCACCACTTCGAGGTCAACGGCGGCGAATCCGAGGTCTCGTTCACCACCGTGATCGCCGTCGGCAGCCCGTCGCACGACGCGACGATGGACGCGGTGAACAAGATCAAGCGTCGCTACAAGCGTTTTCAGGTCGAGATGACCACACCGCTGGGCGCGCAGGTCGACCTGTGGTCGATGATGATTCCGGGCAGCCCGCCTCGACGGGCGTACGAGGATTTCGCGCATATCGTCCCGTCGGACATGTGGGCCGGATTCGTCCCGTTCACCACGAGCCAGATCGGCGACGACAGCGGGCCGGTGATCGGCGTCAATCTGCTGTCCGGGAATTTCGAGCCTATTCATTTCGGGATCATGGAAGCGGCCCTGCACGACCTTTCCGCATCGTTCGCGGTCACCGGCGAACTGGGCTCGGGCAAGTCGTACTTCCTGAAACTGATGGCGGTGCTCGTCCACGATATGGGCGGGCAGTTCCTTGCCATCGATCGCAGTCAGGTCGGGGAGTGGGAGCATTTCGCGTCGTCCATCGATGACGCCGTCGTGATCGATCTGAGCAATCCGTCCGTCTCCCTGGATCCGTTGCGGCTGTTCCCGCGGCGCGTCGCGGGGGAGCGTGCGCTGGACTCGATCCTGCCGCTGCTGGATCTCTCGCCGACCAGCGGCGCGGGCGCGGCGATGGGAAACCTGCTGAGCCAGAAGGGCATCGAGGAACACGGCATCCGCAGCATGCTCGATCTGTTCCACGTCGTGCGCCGGATACGGGACGAGGGCCGGTACGGGGAGGAGTACTCCGACCTGGCCGCCCGCCTGGGCACCATCGTGGACCGGATGCCGGTGCTGTTCGATCCCAAGCTGCCCACGCTGCGGCTGGACGCCGCGGCCACCGTGGTCCGCAGCCACAATCTGACGCTGCCGTCCGCGGAGGAACTCACCACCCCGCACCTGTACAACCGGCTGCCGCTGACCAAACGGCTGGGCACCGCGCTGTACGAGCTGGTGGGCGTCGCGGCGCGGGACGCGTTCCTCACCGACAACGGACGGTTCGGTCTGCTCGTCGGGGACGAGGCGCACCACTTCACCCAGACTCAGGTCGGTGGCGCGGTGACCTCGGACTTCAGCCGTGACGGACGTAAGCACCTGGCCGCGATCGGGCTGGCGTCGCACGATCCGGCGACCGACTTCCAGGGCGCGGCGCACAACCTGATCCCGAACCGCTTCGTGTTCCGGCAGCGCGACGAAACGCTGGCGCGCAACAGCCTCGAATGGCTGGGCGTGGACCTGACCGAGGCTCCCTTCCTGCTGCAGGTGCTGCGTGAGGAGACGTCGCCGCCGGTCGGGCAGGGGCGGCAGGTTCCCGAGGAACGGCGCGGTGAAATGTTCATGCGGGACGCGCTCAACCGAATCGGCCGGGGGAAGATCCTCGGACCCGCCCGCGAAGACCGCGCCGAGGCGATCGGTAGTACGCCCGAGGTGATGCGGAAAATGGTGCCGGAACGGCAGGCCGTGTCATGAGCGCGATCGGCGGTCTCGATCGCCGGATGGAGGACGAACACAGGCTGCTGGCCTGGCAGTTGGCCCTGTTCGACAGCCGCCGCTGGCGTCCCTCGGAGCTGTGGCGGCGGTTCGTCGGATGGACCGCTGTCAGCCGGCGGCGCTGGTGGACCGTGTGGTCGACGGTGGTCGTGTCGGTGCTGTTCGTATTCCCGATGATCATCGGCGCCGTCGCGACGGCGCAGACCAATACGATTATCGATACCGAAAGTCATACCGAGCCGGGCAACAGCGGCTTGAGCTGGATGAACATCCGCGATTCCAACGGTGTGCCGCTGTCGCGATACCAGCTGGTGACCGATCACGGCAGCCTGTTCGAGCCGGTGAACACGGGCATATCGATCATCCTCAACCTGGAGTTCGCGGGCTGGAGTGTGCTCGTCACCTCCTCGATCTGGTTGATCGGCTGGGCGCTGAGTTTCCGGTGGCTCGATGTCTTCAGCTCGGCGCTGCACGGTGTGGCGGTCAATCTGACCGGGCAACTCGCGACTCCGCTGATGCTCATCACGGCGGCGACCGTCGGCGCCTTCTTCGTCGCGTATTTCGTGAGTCGCGGTTTCTATACCAAGGCGACGCTGCAGGTCGTCACCATGCTCGTGGTCGCGATCGTGGGCACCCTGTTCCTGGCCGAGCCGCTCGGCGAGGTGCTGGGCTCCAACGGGTGGCTGGCGCAGGGGCGCAATCTCGGCATCACGGTGGCGGCGGGGCTCAACGGTAAGTCGAATCCCGATCCCACCGCACTGGTGGCGACCATGCAGGCCGATCTCGCCGATAATTTCGCGCGGCGGCCGCTGCAGGTCTGGAATTTCGGTCACATCGTCGATCAACGGCCCAGTTGCGAGGCGATGTGGTCGGCGGGCATGAATTCCGGCAACGACGATCGGGTCAAGAACGGCCTGAAGGCCTGTGGCGATGCCGCGGCGTATGCCGCCGCCGGCAATGCCTCGGTGAGCCAGATCGGTGCGGGGTTGATCCTGCTGCTCTGCGGCGGGGTGCTGTTGTTGTTCGCGGTGTATCTCGCGCTGAAGATCATCAAGGCGGCGCTGGACGCGATCTACCACGGGTTCATGGCGATCGTCGGGTTCGCGGCCGGTGGATTCATCTACGGCCCGACCCAGACCTTTCTGATCCGCAATGTCGCCGACGGATTCATCGCGGCCGGGAAGATGGCCGCCTACACCGTTTTCCTGGGCTTCTATGTGTTGTTCCTGGGCAACCTGTTCCGCCAGGCGCAGGGCCAGGAGATGGCGGTCTTCTTCATCGGCGCCGTGGTGATGATCGTCGCGATCATGCAGTTGAACAAACTGAGCAGCAGCCTGGATCACGGCAACGACTGGGTCGCCAACCGGTTCGCGCTCGCCACGCAGGGTGCGCTGGCCCGAGGTGGCGGTGGCGGTGGCGGCGGTGGTGGCGGCCGAGCCATCGGTATGGGGCAGGTCGGCACCGATCACCACATGCACGGTCTGGCCACCTTCGCCGCGGTGAGCACCGTGGCGAACTCGCCGCTGACCGAATGGCTGCTGGGCGGGCTGCCCGGCTCCTTCCATCCGCAGTCGCGGCTGAAGGCGCAGATGGCCAAGGCGCAAGGTGGCGTCTGGGTGGACGAGGCCCGGATGGGTGGCCTGGACGGCATGTACAACTCGTCCTACCTGAAGTGGCAGCAGGTCGGTCAGCAATACGGTTTGGACGCCGAGGTCTACGGCGGTATGGACACCATCCTCGGCACCGCGGCGGGCGTTCAGGGCGTGCTGGATTCCGGTGGCACCGTCGCCGACGTCATGGGCGCACATCGCCGTGCGGGCGGCAAGAACGAGAAGATGGCGCTGTACGGGGCGCGTTCCCGACAGATTGTCGACACGATGAGCAAGAACGAGGCCTTCACCGATGCCGACCTCTCGCTCATGGTCGCCTCCGTCCAACGCGCGCAGAACTCCTCCATCGCCTTTCTGAACCGTGCTCAATCCGGACAGAACTTCGGCAGGATCGATGCGGAAGAGGTCGCGGCCGACTACGCGACCCTGCGCCAAGCTGTCCGCGTCTACCGGCGCACCAGACGCGGTGGTATCGATCTGGACGGCGGAACGAACGCTGGTGCGCAGACCGAATTCGTGCAGCGTTACATGCGTCGCAATGTGGGCCGGGACGTCAAGGACGACATGATCAAGTCGTTGAACGACGTCGCCGGTGGAGGGCCGGCTTCCACCGCGGACGCGCTGTTGCGCGGCGGCCACATCACCGGCGCGGAGCATCGGATGCTGAACAATCTCACCCCTGAGAACGCGGAACGCATGCGGCGCTGGGTCGTCAACGAGCACGCCAAGGATATGGAAGAACTCGTTGCCGACAGAAGTCGCGGCCTGATAGCCGACGTCACCGACCAGCAACGAATGCGGAACGTCCGGAACGAACTCTACGAGACGATCCAGACCCAGAACCGATTGACGGAATCCACCAAAGCTCCGGCGCTGTCGGTGGTGCCGAGTTCGGGCAACCCCAGCCATTCACGCTGGCGCAGCGGACTTTCCGATGTGGCGAGATTGCTGAGGTAGATCCCGATGCTCAATCGCGTGATCATGCTTTCGATGCTGGTGGCATTGATCCCCACGTGGGGGTGGATCGTCGTCCTCGTGGTCGTGGTGATCATTCTCGTCATGTTGCTGGTGGTTCTGGTGACCGGCAGCACCACCGAGGCGTTGTCGTCGGACTTCCATTACCAGTGCGACAGCGCGATCGGGCCCGAGTCCGCGGTCGTCCGGACCGCGGAGCCGGTCCCGGGCGGTGACGAGTCGCGGTATCCGACGCAGACGCCGTCGGCGGCGGCGCCGACGACGAATCCCTATGCGAGCCTTACCGTCGCGCCGGACGACAAATCCGTGTCCCCCTGGCAGCGCACCTGCCTGACGGCGATGCGGGCGGCGCCGTATCAACTGCCGCCGTTGCGCGGGTACAACGACGGGTCGGCCCCCGAGTGTGCGCGGCAACTCGCGCTGGGCAGGCTGCAGGGCGGTGGGTCCGCCCAGGGCGCGAACGGCGAATCCGGTGATGCCGCCCTTGCTCGGTCGGTGATCGCGCAGGCGTCGGCCGCCGCCGTGACCGGGCGCTGCGGTGCCGGTGGAACGGCCGACCAGGACAGCGACCGGTCGGCGGCCGCGGCGGGGGGCGGAACCGCTCAGGGCAGTTTCGGTCCGGGTGGCTGCGCTGCCATCACCGGCGGCGCCGAGGCCGCGACCGTGGTGACGCTGCCCGCCTCCGTAGCCGGGCAGGCCGCGTGCGGCCAGCGCGTGGCGATGGCCGCGATGTCGGCGGGCGATCTGGTGTTCTGGGATTTCCAGGACAACGCGCCTACCCGGGTCGGTGTCGCGGTCGGCGGGACACAGCTGGTCACCGTCGATCCCGGCACGGGGCAACCGGTCGAGCAGTTCGTCCCGGCGACCGCCGACGTGCGCGTGAAGCGCGTGCTGCGCGGTGTGTCGTGAACGGCGCACGGTTACGCCGGCGAAGACGGCGCCACGGCGGATGAACGGCGAGGCGGCAGATGGTTACGGAGCGCGAGGGGCCTGATCCCAGAGGCGGCGACCAGCCGGACGCGCGCGCGAGCGTCGCTGTCGCCGAGCCGCGCCGCGACCGCGACGGACGGAAGCGGACCCCGCCCACACCGGCTCCCGCCGCGTCCGCCGCGGCCAAGCCCGCCGCGGCGTCGAACACCACCGCCGCCACGAACAATGGTTCGGCGCCCGCCCAAACCCCTTCCGCCGCAGCCGCTTCGGCGGCAGACGGCGCGGGCGCGGCCGCGGCGTCCATGCCGATGGCGGCAGCGGCCATGGGTGCGCTGGTCGCCATCGCGGCCCAGTACGGTTCCGGCGAGCCGGGTCAGGCCGGGCAACCCTACGCACCACCGCTGTTGCCGCCCTCCGATGCGCCTACCGGGCCGGTGGCCTGGGACAACGCCGTGAGCCGGAGCTATACGGCCGGAGACCAGGGCCGCGCGGGAAAGGGCGACGCGATGGGTCACCTCAACGCGGAGCTGTCCCGGCTGCTCGGCGGCGCCGCCGACGACACGACGGCCGGTCGCGCGGCGGTCGCGGCCATCATCGCCGAAACCGATGCCGCGCTCACCGCCCTGGGGCCGGTCGCCAACACCGCGGCGGGGCAGCGCCAGGTGATCGAGACGCTCGGCAACGCGCTGCATCGTGCCGGGTCGGTGCTCGGACAGGGACAGGCCTCGACCGCCGTCACGGCCGAACAGGTGACCGCGCTCGCGAATCGGTATGTCTCCGAATCCAGTCCGACTCGCGCTCCGCAGACGATGCGCCGCGCGGGCGCTGCGGGGGGACCGCCGTCGGGACTTCCGTCGGGCAATACCGGCGTGTGGATCAACCAGGCGTTGCACATCCTGCAGCAGCACGGCTACGACGTCAGGCAGATCGATCCGTCCGCCATCGCGGCGATCATTCAGCACGAGTCCAGCGGTAATCCGCATGCGATCAATCTGTGGGACAGCAACGCCGCCGCCGGCCACCCGTCGAAAGGGCTCATGCAGACCATCGATCCCACGTTCAACGCGTACGCGCTGCCCGGTCACCGCGACATCTGGAATCCGGTCGACAACATCATCGCCGGGGTGCGGTATTCCATCGCGCGCTACGGCTCGGTGAGCGACGTGCCGGGTATCGCGCAGATGCGCGCGGGTGGGTCGTACGTGGGTTATTGACGCCGCGAGAGGGTCAGCTCGTCCAGCGGCTGGCGTAATAGCTGCCCGGTAGGGACGTCACCTGGACATTGGCACCGGCGTGCGGCGCCTCGACGCATTTTCCGTTGCCGATGTACATCATCACGTGGCCGGGATTGCCGCCGTTGTACTGTGCCGCGGGGAAGATCAGGTCGCCCGGCTGAATATCCTGAGGCCGGACCTTCGGCAGCTGGCGGTACTGGTCCGCCGCGACGCGCGGGATATTGACACCGGCCGATCGCGCGGCGTATTGCATGAGCCCGGAACAGTCGAAGGAATTCGGCCCCTCGGCGCCCCAGACGTACGGATCGCCGACCTGGGCCAGCGCCTCCTGGATCGCTCGCTGGGCTGCCGGTGACCCACCACCGGAGACGGAGAGGGCCTTGGGCGTGTAGTTCTGGCCTGCCAGGTTGTAGATGTACTGCTTGGTGAGTTCGTTGATCTGCGCGGTGGTCGCGGACGAGGATGCGTGTCCGCCCGTGACGATCTTCTCGGCTTTCTGCACGGCCACGGTGAGGATCTGGTGCACGCGCATCTGACCCTCTTTGGTGTAGGCGGCGGGCCCGAGTTCCGCGAGGGCGACATCGACTTCACGCAGCAGCTTGTTGACGGCGGCCTTGTCGAGCGAGTGATTGCCCGCGAGGCTTTTCATATAGCGGACGAGTTGATTGTCCAGATTATTGAATGCGGTGGACACGGTGCGCTGGTAGAGACGGCGCAGCTTCACCGCCTTCGCCGTGGATCCGGTTCCGGTCGGCCGGGATCCGGCTTCGTCGGCGAGTTGTTTCGTCTTCGGGCTGAGCGGGTCGCCCTCGCCGTAGACCGATTGCAGTTTCTTGAGCACCGCGATCGCGTGCTGCGCTTCGGGGGAGAGCTGCCCGTTCCCACCGGCGGCCGCGCCGCCCGTCCCCGCGCCGCCGGTTCCGGTCGAGCCGCCCGTTCCCGTCTGCCCGTTCGAGCCGCCGCCGTTGAGTCCGGACAGTGCGGACGCCAGCATCGGCAACATCGTCATGGCCATCGCCCCGGCCGAGAGCGCGGCCGGGGCCAGTTCGGCGAGCGCGTCGAGGTCGGGGCCCGGCTCCTCGGCGGGTGGTGGTGCGGCGGCGGGCGGGGGTTGGGGCAACTGCGTCGTCGCGCCCTGGGGGGCAGCGGGATTCGGTGGCGGCGCGGTCGTGGGCCCGCCGGCCCGGGCCGCGGGGGGTGGGCCCCCCGCCGGTGTTT
>NZ_JARWOP010000134.1 GCF_029868745.1 Nocardia wallacei
GGCGGGGGGTTGGGGGTCCCCCCACACCCCCCCCCCCCCCACCCCCCCCAGGGGCAACACCCGCGGGTGGTCGGGGGGGGCGAACCCGCTACCCCCCCCCCCGGGGCGGCGGGCCGCCCCCACCAGTCCGAGCGAGTCGTAGTGGCGCAGCATCCGGGCGCTCACGCCCGAACGCCGCGCCACCTCGCCGATCAGCACGGGGACGACTCCGCCCGCTCCGGGCCGAGCGCGACCACCCGCCGCGCCTCATCCACGGCGAGATCGAACCCGGCATCCGGGTCGTGCAGGAGCCGCTCCGTCGCGCCCGCATGCGCACGCACATCCGGATCGGCGCCGGCCGCGGCCGTCCGCAGGACCGGCTCGATCACCTCGCCGAGCGCCACGAGGGCACGGCTCAGACTCAGCCGTACCTCCCGGTCACCGCGCCCCAGTTGAGTAGCCAGTTCGATTGCCAGCCTTTCCTTTTCGTCGTCCGGCACGAGCACGACCGCGGCCCGCCACGCACTGCGCGCGACCTCGTCGTCGGCGTCGCGCAGCAACGACCGCGTGATCGCCGGCCACACCGCGGCGTCCCCGATCTTGGACAGCGTATGCAACGCCTGGCTGCGAGCCTGCGCCCGCTCGGACCGGAGTTCGGCGCGCAGTCTCGGAATCGTGCTGTCCGTCGGCAGGCGAGTCAACGCCCACGTCAGCATGTCGCGCACGAAGAAGTCCGGCTCGATCGCGCACCGCGCCACGAGCGCCTCCGCGAACCCGGCGTCGCCCCGCGTGCCGATGGCCAGCGCCGACGCCAGCCGTGTCGACGAATTCGCGGCCGCCAGTCCGGCCGTCAGCCGGGCGTCCTGTGTATTTCCGTGTGTCGTTTCCATGGGAACCACCTCCGGAACCCAGTGAAGGCCTTGTCACAGTGACAAGGTCAAGCCCGCACTGCCACCCGGTGGTCATGGATCGTGTGATGCTGTTCAGGTGAACTCGGAGGTGGCGGCGGTCCTGAGCATCCTCACGCAGGTGCGCGCGGTGGTGACGTCGGGACCGCAGGACCTGACCTGGCAGTCCCGCTACGCCGACGAGCCCGAAATACTCGACGACTTGGCCGACCACGCCGCACGCCTCCAGCACGAGGACTACAGCCGACTGCCCGACCTATCGATACTGTTCGCCGCCACCGGCCCACTGTGCGAGATCGCGGTCAGCAGCGGATGGCTGCACACCTACCGAAACCTCGCCGACCAACTCGATCCCCTACTCGCCCGACTTCGCCGGTCCTGATCCGAAAACCTCGAGAAGCCGAACTCACGCGAGAAGGTCGGGGCGCCCCACACCCTGAGGAGGCACATCTTCTCCCACCCGTGGGCGTAGATATTCGTCGTGGCCGACTCCGCCGGTCGGCTACCTTGTCGGTTGTGGTGGGAGACATAGCTGTTGGGGGGAAAATGATGATCGACGATGGGGATTCTTGGCTGCGTCGGGCTCGGGCGTTGCTCGAATTGGTTGCGCCGCATCGGAATTCGCTGCTGACAGCGACGGCGCTGCTGCTGGTGGGGACCGGGTTGTCGTTGGCGCAACCGCTGTTGGCCGGGCGGGTTGTCCGGGATGCGGTGGCGGGTGAGGCTATCGGGTGGTCTCTGGCCGTGTTGGTCGGGGCCTATCTGCTGCATGCCGTGACCGATACCGGTGGGCTGTACATTCTCGAAAGGTCCAGCGAGTCGGTCCTTTTGACGGTCCGTGACCGATTGGTCGGCCATCTGCTGCGGCTGCGGATTCCGACGCTCGAATCACTCAGGGTCGGGGATCTGATCTCGCGGGTGACTTTGGACGCCACGGTGGTCCGGAATGCCGTGGGGACCAGTCTCGTGCAAATACTCACCGGCGCGATCACGCTCGTGGGAACCGTCGCGGTGATGATCTACCTCGATTGGGTGTTGTTCTCGATCGTGATCGTCACCGTCGGCGTGGCAGCGAGTGCGCTGCTGCTGGTGATGACGAGAATCGAGGCGGCCTCGACGCACTTGCAGGAGAGTGTCGGTGCGCTCTCGGCGGATATCGAACGCGCGCTCACCGGCCTGCGCACCGTGAAGGTCAACAATGCCGAGAAGCGCGAGCACGAGCGCTTGACCGAGTTGGCCGGCGCGGCATTCTCCGCCGGGGTGCGGGCCGCCCGGCTGAAGGCATTGGGAAATCCGGCGATACAGCTCGCGGTGACGGGTTCGTTCGTGGTGTCACTGCTCGTCGGCGGTATCCGGGTGGCGCATCAGCAGATGGAGTTGAGCAGTCTCGTATCGATGATGCTGCTCGCGATGAACCTGCTGATTCCGGTCGGCGATCTGTTCAACGGCTCCGTCGAATTGCAAAGGGCACTGGGCGCGCTCAGCCGGATAGCGTCGACCCTCGAATTACCCGCCGAGGAACAGGACGACCTCGGACCGGCGCGCACGACGGCCGAAAACCCTTCGGGGCAAGCTCCTTTCGCCCTCGAATTCCGGAACGTGCGTTTCTCCTACGACGAGCGCAGCGTTCTCGACGGCGTGACCTTCTCGGTACCGGCACACGGCCACGTAGCCCTGGTCGGCCATTCTGGCGCCGGAAAATCCACGGTGTTCTCCTTGGTGAGCAGATTCTACGAACCGGATGGCGGTGACATTCTGCTGAACGGCCGTTCGCACCGCGATCGGCCGCGCCGGGAATGGCGCTCGGACATCAGCCTGCTGGAACAGAACGCGCCACTGCTGTTCGGAAGTCTCCGAGACAATCTCACCTACCGGGAACCCGGCCTCGCCGACGACGATCTGGAGCGCGCGATAAAGCTCGCCGGTCTCGACGACCTCGTGGCCCGGCTGCCGCGCGGCCTCGACACCTCGGTCGGCGAGCACGGCGTACTCCTCTCGGGCGGCGAACGACAGCGCGTGGCCTTGGCACGCGCACTGATCCGGCGTCCGACGCTGCTGCTGCTGGACGAACCCACGGCCATGCTCGACGCCGAAACCGAGCGAGCCCTGCACGTCACCATCCAGGCCGTCCGGCAGGAGTGCGCCCTCCTGGTCATCGCCCACCGCCTGTCGACCATCCGCGAAGCCGACACCGTCGTACTCCTCGAGGGCGGACGGATCACCGACACCGGCCCCCACACCGCCCTCCTCACCCGAAATACGCGCTACCGGCAACTCATCGGCGCGAAGGGCTGACCTCGCTACGAGCCCTGCTCCGGCGGCCGGTTCCCGCGCAGGAACTGCTCGACCATCGCGTCCACGAGTCCGTCGAGTAGCCGCGGTTCGACGAAGTTGCCGTTGATGATCGAGGCGATGCCCTGGACGGTCGCAAACAGGACTATCCCGATCCGCTCTGGGTCGCCCGCGCGGAGTTCGCCGAGCGCCTGCCCGTCGGTGATCAGCTCGTTCATCAGCCCGAACGGCGCTTCGGCGGCCTCGACGATGCGCGTGGCGCCAGGGCGATGCTTGCTGGTGTACATCAGTTCGAGCAGCGCGGCGTTCTCGGTGGCGAAGCGGATGTAGGCCGCGACGGTGGCCCGCACGCGCGCGGGGAAGTCAGTCCCCGCCTCCGACAACGCGGTGCGCAGTGCCGCGTCCAGCCGGGCGAACCCACGTTCGGCGAGCGCGTCGAGCAGTGCCTGGCGGTCCGGGAAGTGCCGGCGCGGGGCGGCGTGGCTGACGCCGATCTGCCGAGCCAGTTCACGCAGCGTCAGCTGGTCGTCGCCGCGTTCGCGCAGGTCACGCTCGGCCGCGTCGAGCAGGGCCGCGCGGAGGTTTCCGTGATGATAGGGCCGGTCTTCGGTCGGGGCGGGCACGTCGGCCACCCTAGCAAATGTTTTCGTGGACAACATTGTTGCCATCGACTACTTTGTAGCGCATGACAACATTCTCCGCCTCCGACATCCCCGCCATGACGGGTCGCACCGTCGTCGTCACCGGCGCCAACAGCGGCATCGGCCGGGCCGCCGCCCGCGTTCTCGCTGCCAGGGGTGCGCATGTCGTACTCGCGGTGCGCGACACCGAGAAGGGCCGCGCGGCGGCCGCCGAGATGACCGGGCAACTCGAGGTCCGGCGGCTCGATCTCGCCGACCTGTCCTCGGTCCGCGCGTTCGCCGAGGACTTCACCGAACCCGTCGACGTGCTGATCAACAACGCGGGCGTCATGATCCCACCGCTGTCGCGCACTGCCGAGGGCTTCGAATTGCAGTTCGGGACAAACCATCTCGGCCATTTCGCGCTCACGAACCTGCTCCTGCCGCGGATCCGGGGACGGGTCGTCACGGTCTCGTCCAGCGGCCACAAGGTGGGCTCGATCGACTTCGGTGACCTGAACTGGGAACGCAAGCCGTACCGGGCGATGGCGGCGTACGCACAGTCCAAACTCGCCAACCTGCTGTTCACCGCCGAACTCCAGCGCCGGCTGGCCCGCACCGGTTCGCCCGTGCTCGCGACCGCGGCGCACCCCGGCATGGCGGCCACCAATCTGCTGCGATCCGATGGCCGCCACCGCGTGCGCCATCTGATCCAGCGGGCGGCCACCCGTCTGCTCGCGCAGAGCGACGACGACGGCGCCCTGCCGACGCTGTACGCCGCCGTCGCGGATGTTCCGGGCGGCAGCTACGCGGGCCCCGGCGGTTTCCTGGAGGGGCGCGGGGCGCCGGAACTGGTCGGCCGCTCGGCCAAGGCGCAGGACACCGAGGTCGCGCGGCGCCTGTGGAGGACCTCCGAGGAATTGACCGGAGTCACCTTCCCGCACCTCTCCCCGCAGCCCCGCTGACACGGGGCGGAACTGCCTGAGCGCGTGCGTCTCCCGCTGTCGGGGGAGGGAGAAGTCGATCTCGCGGGCGACGTCGGAAGGCACGTCGCTCCGTAGCGTCAGGACCTCGTGACCATCGTGCATGAGGAGGATCTGTGCTTTCCGCCTTGGTATCGGCTTTCCGGACTCCGGACCTGCGGCGGAAGATCCTCTTCACGCTGGGCCTGATCGCGCTGTACCGCCTCGGGGCCGCACTGCCGTCACCGGGCGTGGACTACCGGGCGATCCGGCACTGCGTCGATCAGCTGTCCGGCGGGGAGAACGCCGGAATCTACCAGCTGATCAACCTGTTCTCCGGCGGCGCGATGCTGCAACTGTCGGTGTTCGCGGTCGGCATCGTGCCCTACATCACGGCGAGCATCATCACGCAACTGCTCACCGTCGTCATTCCGCGTTTCGAGGAGCTGCGCAAGCAGGGCCAGACCGGGCAGGCCGCGATCGCCCAGTACACGCGGTATCTCTCGGTGGCGCTGGCGATCCTGCACGCCACAGGCTTGGTCGCGCTCGCTGGACGCGGGCGTCTCCTGCCGAACTGCTCGGAGCGAATCCTCGCCGACGACAGCATCTTCGGGATGATCATCATCGTGCTGGTGATGACCGCGGGCGCCGCGCTGGTGATGTGGTTCGGCGAGCAGATCACCGAACGCGGTGTGGGCAACGGCATGTCGCTGCTGATCTTCGCCGGTATCGCGGCCCGCATCCCCGGCGAGGGCAAGGCCATTCTGGACAGCAAGGGCGGCTTGATCTTCGGCCTGGTCTGCTTCGGCGCGTTCCTGGTGATCGTGGCGGTGATCTTCGTCGAGCAGGGCCAGCGCCGGATTCCGGTG
>NZ_JARWOP010000135.1 GCF_029868745.1 Nocardia wallacei
CCCCCCCCCCCCCCCCCCCCCCCCCCCCCCCCCCCCCCCCCCCCCCCCCCCCCCCCCCCCCCCCCCGCTGGGGGGGTGGGGGCGCGGCCCCCACACATCACCCTCGAAAACGGCGAAGGCCCTCCCTGAGCAAGGGAGGGCCTGAGAGGGTGGCCAAGGCCGGGATCGAACCGGCGACCTTCCGCTTTTCAGGCGGACGCTCGTACCAACTGAGCTACCTGGCCGGGGCACCCGTACCGAATGCCTGGACAAAGTGTGCGACCCTGACGGGACTCGAACCCGCGACCTCCGCCGTGACAGGGCGGCGCGCTAACCAACTGCGCCACAGGGCCTTGCTCTGCTCCAACGATGTTGCCACCGTACCCCCTACGGGATTCGAACCCGCGCTACCGCCTTGAAAGGGCGGCGTCCTAGGCCGCTAGACGAAGGGGGCCCGCCGGATGTCTCCGGACCGTTTTCCAACGGCTTCCGTTGGGAGCCCGCATAGCTTATGACAGCTCGCTCGCGAATCCCAAATCGGCTGGTCAGAGGCTCAGGTTGAGGTCTTCCAGCCGAGCGGACGCGCGCCAGCCGACGCGCCGGAACTCGTCGAGCCACTCGGGAGTGGCCATGGCCTCGATGATCACCTCCAACGCCTCGGTGAATCGCGAGCGCAGATCGATGCCGCCGCCGAGCAGATCGATGATGTAGCGCTGGCCGGCCAGCGCGGCGGCGAGGGTGCGGGTGAGGCGGTCCACGTCCGATTCCGGGCGCAGCTGCTTCTGGTCGACCGCGCGCACCGCGAGCAGCCGGGTGGCCCGGCCGAGAATGCGGCCGCCGCCGGCCTGGACGTCGCGATAGAACTCGGGCTCGATGATCAGGCGGAACTCGGCCTGGATGATGATGTCGTTCTCGAGCCGCAGGGCGATCTCGTCGATCATCCCGTGCAGTACGTCCAGCGCACCGAGATCCGTTCGGGTGAGCCACCTTTCGGTGGTGGCGCGGTAGCGCTCGACCGCGGAGTCCAAAACCGCGCGCGCCAGATCCTCCTTGGAGTCGAAGTGGAAGTACATGGCGCCCTTGGTAGCGCGCGACCCTTCCAATATGCGGTTGAGCGATGCCGCGGCATAACCGCTCTTCCCGAACTCAACGGCCGCGGACCTGATGATCGCCGCACGTGTCCGGCGGGCCCGCTCTTGCTGCCGTGCCATGCTCGAAACGCCTCCGAAGCTACTTGCCGCCGGTGAAGTCCTCTTCGGAACAGTCCTCGGCGCGAAGGTTATGAGATTTTCAAATACTTCAACTCGGGCTACTGCCCGGTTTTCAAACTTTGGGTACGAAAAATAACGAGAAACCTGAAACGCACTGGCTGGTATAGTTCTCGACGCCCGGGTGCGCCGCAGGGGGTGCGCACCCGGGCGTTTTCTTCGTCTCGGATCTGCCTCCTGCGACGCTGTCTCCAGGGCATCGCGATCGGCCTGACCGATCGCGACATCTTCGGGCACATCAACCATAGGCGGAATCCCGTCCCGCCGGGGCACTCCCGGTTCTTCCGGAATTCACCGAGCGGTCACCGTACCCCGATACTCAGACCACTGTAGGGCGTACCGGCAAGTCAGTTCGCCGAATCGCGTTTCTCGGTCGATGGCAAATACACCGCAACCGGTTGGGCGATTGGTTCCTTTCGCGAATTCGGCCGCGCGCCAGCGCCGTTCACCGCCCACTACTCCCCGCCCGGACGAACCGCCACCGGACGAACACACCCACACCCGAGCCCCTCGTCCCCCCGCACGAACCACCGACACTCTTACCTCCGCTACCAATTGCGTTGCCACGCACCACGATTGGTTGATGTTTCCATACTTCTGCTCTCAAACAAATTGGAAACCAAGGTGATTGCCCGCCGTCGGGGCGCGGCGCCGGTCGGCCGCGGCCGGGCGAGCACCGTCTCGGGCGTATCGTCCGGCGGCCTCGAGATGTATCAGTTCGATCGCCGCCACGCGGGAAATACTCGAGGCGGCCGGCGCCGGCGACCCGTCGCCGACTCTTCTCACTCGCGGGAACCCGCGGTCCGACCACCCGGTCACCACCGCCCGCCAAGCCACATCCGCAGACGCCCCGAATACCCCACGCCGACAGCACAACCGGCGAGCCCACCCACCACACGCCCGCCGACCAGGCCGAATACCCGCCACACGCCGAACCGCCGGATACCGGTTACCGCTCGCAGACCCGTCCTATTAGACTTGCCACCCGCGCCCCTATAGCTCAGTTGGTAGAGCTACGGACTTTTAATCCGCAGGTCCCAGGTTCGAGCCCTGGTGGGGGCACCTTTCGGCGGGCCAGAGCCACAGCGCTCCGGCCCGCCGTCGCACTTGCGCCGCCGCCGTGCCGGTCGGGGCGAACGCAAACCCTCCACAGCCTCGCGGTGAGTGATTTCCGGCGGCGGAGCTAACATCTCGCTCGTGGCGGCGATAGTCAGCAGGGCATGGTTCGTGCGCCTACACTCGGAAGTGTTGTACCCGCCCCGACGTCGTCATATGAGTTCGGTCACGGACACTGTGAAGTCACCCAGATGCGTTTCGTATCACACCTACGGTGCCGTAAGGTATGGGCCGCGGCGGCAAGGCCAAGGGGGGCTGACGAGCAAGAGAGAACGACACACCGAAGGGTATGTATATGGCAAGGGATCTGACTCAACTCGAACTACTGACAGAGTTGGAGCCGGTTGCCGAGCAGAACGTCAACCGCCACCTGTCGATGGCCAAGGAATGGCATCCGCACGACTACGTGCCATGGGACGACGGTCGCAACTTCGCCGCGATGGGGGGCGTGGATTGGGACCCGTCGCAGTCGAGGCTCGGTGAGGTCGCCAAGGCGGCGATGATCACGAACCTGCTCACCGAGGACAACCTGCCCTCCTACCACCGAGAGATCGCCGAGAACTTCTCTCAGGACGGCGCCTGGGGCACCTGGGTCGGTCGCTGGACCGCCGAGGAGAACCGTCACGGCATCGTCATGCGGGATTATCTGGTCGTCACCCGCGGCGTGGATCCGGTCGCGCTCGAAGAGGCCCGGATGATCCACATGACCAACGGTTTCGCCTCGCCCGCCGAGGCCGACGCCGGATTCCTGCACTCGGTCGCCTATGTGACCTTCCAGGAGTTGGCCACCCGGGTCAGCCACCGCAACACCGGCAAGGTCTGCGACGACCCCATCGCCGACCGCATGCTGCAGCGCGTCGCCGCCGACGAGAACCTGCACATGATCTTCTACCGCAACATGTGCGGCGCCGCCTTGGACCTGTCGCCCGACCAGGCGCTGGACGCGATCACGCTGATTCTGGAGAACTTCCAGATGCCCGGCGCGGGCATGCCGAACTTCCGCCGCAACGGCGTGCTGATGGCCAAGCACGGCATCTACGACCTGCGCCAGCACCTCGAAGAGGTGGTGCAGCCGGTGCTCAAGAAGTGGAAGATCTTCGAGCGCAGCGACTTCACCGCCCGCGGCGAGCAGACCCGCGAGCGCCTGGGCCTGTTCCTGGAGAAGCTGGCCGGCGACGTCGTGAAGTTCGAGGAGCAGCGCGACCGCATGCTGGCCCGCGAGGCCGCCAAGCGCGACCGCCAGCTGGCCGCCAGCTCGGTCGGCTGAGAACTACCTGATCCGGAACCGCCCCCGAGCGTCGCTTCGCGGCCTCCGGGGCGGTTTCTCGTTCCGCGGCCGTATCCGGTGCGTCACCCGATGCCCGGGCGCGCGTTCCGCGCGGGGAGAATGAGCACCATGCAGTCCGTCCTCCAGAGCAAGGCACACGTGCGTATCGGCCCCTACCCGGTTGATCCGCCCGTCGTGCTCGCCCCGATGGCGGGTATCACCAATCTGGCGTTCCGGCGGCTGTGCCGCGAATTCGGCAGTCCTACCTCGCTGTACGTCTGCGAGATGATCACCGCGCGGGCCATCGTCGAACGCGATCCGAAGACGATGCACATGATGTCGTTCGGGGAGGGCGAGTTCCCGCGGTCGATGCAGCTGTACGGCGTCGACCCCGCCACGATGGCCGAGGCCGTGAAGATCATCATCGGGGAGAACCTCGCCGACCACATCGATACCAACTACGGCTGCCCGGTGCCCAAGGTGACCCGGCTCGGCGGCGGCTCCGCGCTGCCGTACAAGCGCCGGCTGTTCGGGCAAATCGTGCGGAGCATGGTGGCCGCCGCCGAGCCCGCGGGCGTCCCGGTCACGGTGAAGTTCCGCATCGGCATCGATGACGACCACATCACCTACCTCGACGCCGGGCGCATTGCCGAGGCCGAAGGCGCCGCGGCCGTCGCGCTACATGCCCGCACCGCGGCCCAGCGTTACTCCGGCAGCGCCGACTGGTCGGCCATCGCGCGCCTCAAGGAGGCCGTCACCACGATCCCCGTGCTCGGCAACGGCGACATCTTCAGCGCCGACGACGCGCTCCGGATGATGGCCGAGACCGGCTGCGACGGCGTCGTCGTCGGCCGCGGTTGCCTGGGCCGCCCATGGCTCTTCGCCGAACTGCAGGCGGCCATGCGCGGCGAACCGATCCCCGCCGGACCGACGCTCGGCCGAGTCGGCGAAATCCTCTACCGGCACGCCACCCTCCTGGCCGACCACGACGGCGAGGACAAGGGCCTGCGCGACCTGCGCAAGCACATGGCCTGGTACCTGATGGGCTTCCCGGTCGGCGCCGAACTCCGCCGCCGCTTCGCCACGGTCTCCACCCTCACCGAACTCCAGGACCTCATCGCCGCCCTCGACCCCGCCGCCCCCTTCCCGAAGGACGCCGAGGGCCCCCGCGGCCGCCAAGGCTCCCCCGGCAAAGTAAGCCTCCCCCACGGCTGGCTGGACGACCCCGAGGACGCCGCCGTCCCCACCGCCGCCGACGTCATGCACAGCGGCGGCTGACCTGCACTGTTCCACCTTCAAGTGGCTGATCGTGGCTGAATCGTTATCATGTCCCGAGACCGGTGATGCTGTGCGCCTCCGAGCGGTTCACCCAACCTTGGGTAAACACATCAAGGTCCGGTCGGAGACGATGAGCAAAGCGAGGTTCCTTGGTGGGTGACGACGAGCGGCACGGGCGTGGGTCCGGGCCCGGCGGTCGAGCCCCGTGGGAGCGCTATCGTGCCCCGGAATCGGGTGACGACGAACCCACCCCACGCCGCAGCCGGCACACCGACGACGGTGCCGATCCGATCACCGTGCACGATCTGGTGAAGCGGGTCGACAACGAACGCGGCGGCCGCCGCCGACGCCGCGCGGACGCCCCGCCGACCGGCGCACGCCCCGCGGCCGCACAACCACCCGCCGGAACCCCCTCCGGCACACGGCAACCCGGCGCGCGGCAGCCGAGTAATCAGCCACCCGCCGCCCCGCCAACCGGCGCAAGGCCCTCGGCCGCACAGCCACCCGCCCCGCCGCCCGGTGCAAGGCCCTCGGCCGCACAGCCATCCGCCCCGCCGCCCGGTACAAGGCGCTCGGCAGCACCGCCACCCACCGGAACACCATCGGGCACACGGCAACCCACGGGCGAGCGGCAGCCGGGTAACCAACCGCCCGCCGCCCCACCTACCGGCGCGAGGCCGTCGGCCGCGCAACCGCCGGATGCGCGTCAGGCGCCTGCGCACAATCCGGGCGCACGACAATCGGACGCACAAGCCACAGGTGCGGGACCGTCGGCGGCACAGCCAGGGAGCGGGCGTCAATCCACACAGGCGAGAGGCGGGGGTCAATCCGCCGCGCAGACGGGCGGGCGTCAATCCGCCGGGCAGGCGCCGGATGGGCGACAGGCCGCCGGACCGGCACCGGGCGGGAGGCAGCCCACCGGGCGTCGTCGTCGCGCGGAGGACCAAGCGGCGCAGGCTGATTCGGTGTCACGCGGGATCGGGGCGGACGATCGGCCCACCGATACCGTTGCCCCGCCACCGGCCGCGGCGCTGGGGCCCGTCGCGGCGTCCTTCCGCGCACCGGCTGGAAGCTCGGGGGCCGACGCGGGCGCGTCCGCCGCGCGCAACGGCCGCCAGTCGACCGAGCAGGTGACCGATAAGCTCCCCGTGCCCGAGGCGGAGGTCCCGGAACCCGAGACCGAGCGGGGCACTTCGGCCGCGCGGCCGAAGACCGTGGGCTCGCCGACTCTGTCCCGGCTGGCCCAGAACAAGCAGCGGCAACGGCAACGGCTGCAGTTGATCGCACGCGGCAGCACCGCCTTCGTCGCCGTGCTCGCGCTCGTGGTGACGGGGGTGGGCTGGAACTACCTGCGCGCCACCGACAACGGCTTCCAGCAGGTGTCGGCGCTGGACGAGAAGTCCGACGACATCGTCGACCCGGGCGGTCAGCTCGGCGACGAGAACTTCCTCATCGTGGGCACCGACACCCGCGCCGGCGTGGACGGCAATATCGGCGCCGGCACCACCGAGGACGCCGAGGGCGCGCGCGCCGACACGGTCATGCTCGTGCACATTCCCGAGAACCGGCAGCGCGTCGTCGCCGTGTCGTTCCCCCGCGACCTCGATGTGACCCGGCCCGTCTGCGAGGGCTGGGACAACGAGAAGGCGCGCTACAACGAGGCATCGTTCCCGCAGGCCGCCGGCGACAAGCTGAACGCGACCTACGCCCTCGGCGGCCCGAAATGCCTGACCAAGGTCATCCAGAAACTGGTCGGCCTGCGCATCGGCCACTTCATCGGCATCGACTTCAACGGCTTCTCCTCGATGGTCGACACCATCGGCGGCGTCGAGGTGTGCACGAAGAAGCCCTTGGTCGACGACGAACTCGGCACCATCCTGCCCAATCCGGGGCGGCAAGTGCTCAACGGCCCGACCGCGCTGGACTATGTGCGGGCCCGGCACGTCTACGGCGAGGAGCGCAGCGACTACGACCGCATTCACCGCCAGCAGCTGTTCCTGTCGTCGCTGCTGCGCGGGGCGCTGTCCAGCAAGGTGCTCTTCGACATCGGCAAGCTGAACGGCTTCATCAACGCCTTCTCCGGTAGCGCCTTCATGGACGCCGTCAGCACCAAGGACCTGTTGATGCTGGGCCGCTCGCTGCAGAAGGTCGACGCCGGTGCGATCACCTTCCTGACCGTGCCCACCGCGGGAACCACCTCCTACGGCAACGAGATTCCGCGCGAATCCGACATCAAGGAGATCTTCCGCGCGATCATCGACGACCAGCCGCTGCCGGGCGAGAAGAAGGCGCCCGAGCCGACCCCGGGCAAACCCACCCCGCCCGCGGCGGCACCGAAGGCGCTGACCGCGGTCGACCCCAGCACGGTGTCGGTGCAGGTGTCCAACGGCTCGGGTACCCCGGGCATCGCGAACACCTCGGCGACCAAGCTGTCCAGTCAGGGGTTCCAGATCTACAACGTCGGCAACTACTCCGGCGGCACCATCTCGACCACGAAGGTGCGCTACTCGTCCGGTCTCGAGGCCGAGGCCGCCACGGTCGCGTCCGCGATCCCGGGCGCCACGATCGAGTCCACCTCGGGACTGGGCAGCATCGTGGAGGTGGCGCTGGGCTCGGACTACACCGGCACGGTGCACGCGCCCACGGCGTTCGGCAGCACGCTGCCGGAGGTGCCGACCTCCTCGGCGAGTTCCTCCGATGAGACGCCCGCCGCACTGCCCTCGGACCTCGAGCACGTCAACGCCGCCGACGACAACTGCAAGTGAGTGCCCGTCGACCAGCGAAGATCCGCTAGCTCCGGGCAACACCATCGGTTCACCCGCCGTTCGTGACTTGGTCAGCGCTGGGAACTAGTGTTTGGTTTCATGCGTGTCATCTACAACGAACAAATGGCCGATCTCGCCAACATGCTGGGCGAGATGGCCGGCCTCGCGGGCTCCGCGATGGACCGGGCGACGCAGTCGCTGCTGCAGGCCGATCTCACGCTGGCCGAACAGGTGATCAGCGAGCACGATCAGATCGCCGAGATGATCACGCAGGCCGAGGAGAAGGCGTTCGCGCTGCTGGCGTTGCAGGCCCCGGTCGCCGGTGATCTCCGCCAGGTGGTCAGCGCGATCCAGATCGTGTCGGACGTGAACCGGATGGGCGCGCTGGCACTGCACGTCGCCAAGGTCGCCCGGCGTCGGCATCCGAATCACGCGCTCCCCGAGGCCGTCAACGGCTACTTCGCCGAGATGGGCCGGATCGCGGTGAACATGGGCAAGGCGGCTCAGGAGGTCCTCGAGACGCGCGACCCCGAGCGGGCCGCGCAGCTCAACCAGGACGACGAGGCGATGGACGACCTGCACCGCCACCTGTTCACCCTGCTGATGGACCGGGAGTGGAAGTACGGCGTCGCCCCCGCCGTCGATGTCACCCTTCTGGGCCGCTACTACGAGCGCTTCGCCGACCACGCCGTCGAGATCGGCCGCCGAGTCGTGTTCCTGGTGACGGGCGTGCTTCCGTCCGACGAGGACGCGGAGGTCGAGCAGATCTAGTCCCGCTTGCGCCAGGCGAGCAGGGGCGACTCGGTGCGCTCCGGCTTCCAGGGCAGCAGCGCGGCCACCGCGACGGCGCAGACCAACAACGCGCCGACCGCGAGGTACGACGCCGCCTGCGCGCCCTCGAGCGCGGCCACCTTCATGGCGTGGACCAGATCGGTCTTCGCACCGGCGAAGAACGGGCTGATCGGCGCCTTGACGACCTCGAGCACGCTGATCGGGGTGTCGCGGGCGATGCTCTTCTGATCCGGATTCATGATCGCCGCCGGGATGGCGTCGATGCGCGCGCCGACATGTGCGGTGTACGTGGAGGTCATGATCGAGCCGAGCACCGCCACCCCGAGCGTCCCGCCCACCTCGCGCGTGGTGTCGTTGACCGCCGAGCCCGCACCGGCCTCGTGCTCGGGAACCGCACCCATGATCGACGCGGTGGCCGGCCCCTGCACAACCCCGAAGCCGACGCCCATCAGCACCATGGACACCAGAACCGTTCCGACATAAGGTGTTTCGACCGTCACCTGCCCCGCCAGATACATGCCCACGGCGAGCAGCAGCAGCCCCGACAGCACGGTCGCGGTGGTGCCGAGCCGCTGCGCCACCAGCGTCGCGACCGGCGCGCCCACCCCCACCGCCGCGGCGAACGGCAGCGAGTGAATGCCGAACTCCAGCGCGCTGAATTCCTTGACGCCCTGGAAGTACTGGGTGATCAGAAACAGAAAGCCGAAGGCGCAGAAGTAGGACACGGTGATGGCCAGCGCGGGCACCGAGAAGCGCCGGATCCGGAACAGCCGCACATCGAGCACCGGAGCATCTACCCGCAGTTCCCAGGCGACGTACCCCGCGAGCAGCGCGGCCGCGATCACATAGCCGGTCACGCTGCGCCCCGCCAGCCAGCCGTGTTTCGGCGCCTCGATAATCGTCCAGACCAATGCCGTCACCGCCACCAGCGACAGCAGGATGCCCACGACATCCAGTCGTCCCGCGTGCTCGGCCCGCGACTCCGGCACCAACAGCAGCACGGCCACGATGGCGATCAGCGCGATAGGCACATTGATCCAGAAGACCGAATGCCAGCTGAAGTACTCCAGCAGCCACCCGCCCGTCACCGGCCCGATGGCCACCGCGACACCCGCCATGGCCGTCCACAACGCGATGGCCCCCGCCCGCAGCCGAGCCTCCGGAAACAGATTGATGATCAACGCCAGTGTCGCCGGAAACACCGCCGCCGCAAAGACTCCCATCCCCGCCCGAGCGGCGATCACCTGCCCGAGCGACCCGGACAAGGCCCCCGCCGCAGACATCACCGCAACTCCCCCGAGCCCGACCACCATCACCCGCCGCCGCCCGAACCGATCCCCCAAATGCCCCAACGCCAACAGCAACCCCGCGAACGCCAAAGTGAAAGCATCCACAACCCACTGCAACCCACTCATCCGAGCCTGCAGCTGCACCGCCATAGAAGGCAACGCCACATTCACCAACGTGTTGTCCAACACCACAAGCAGTTCCGCAAGACAAATAGCACCCAGCGCAAACCCCCGCCCCCGCACAGCAGGCGCCACCCCACCCCGCCCCCGAACCGTCGATACCGCCATACCAAGCCTCCCATTCCCATCGCTATAACGATCGGTGTAGTCAGCCCGAACAGTATCCGTTACCAGAAGTTGCAGACAACCGCCCACAGTATGAGTAAGCCAGCCAACAACAACCCCCCAAGAGTGACCCAAGCCACAACCCGTACACCCCAAAAAAAAAGCGCCCCGCCTACCCAAGCCGGGCCGCCAACGCACCGAAATACTCAAACAAAAAAGGTTTTCGGCGCGTCTCGGTTTTCGGGTGCCGCTGCGAAGCGACGAAGGAGCCAGCAGC